>CAZAXO010000041.1:0-13340 GCA_964489085.1 uncultured Candidatus Bathyarchaeia archaeon | reverse complement strand
CAATATGGGTGTTATGGAGTTTGAACTCTTCGAGGATAAAGCTCCTCTTACCACCAAGAATTTCATAGAGTTAGCAGAGAAGGGATTCTATGATGGTGTTATCTTTCATCGAGTCGTTAAAGACTTTGTTATTCAAGGAGGAGACCCGACGGGAACGGGGATGGGAGACGCCGGCTATATGATCCCAGATGAAATCGCTCCTGATTTATCACATAACTCAGCGGGTATCTTATCGATGGCGAACAGAGGCCCTAACACGGGGAGTTCACAGTTTTTCATAACGCTCGCTCCAGCTCAGCATCTCGATGGGAAACATGCAATCTTTGGGAAGCTAATTAAAGGAGAAGATGTGCTGTTAGCTATAAGCTCAGTTGCAGTAGATGAAAACGATAAACCTTTACAAGATATAACCATGAAAGTATATATAAAAAGCTAGCTACAAATAATTATTACCGTTTATTATATCCATCCTTGTTTTTTTATTATCCAGTGATGCGAAATAAACTCTGCATAAGATAGTTATGGTACGATTTTGAAGGGGAGAATGCGTCCTTCAGCATTAAAGATGGCAATATCTTCAATTGATTGGTAAGGATAGGCGGTGATCATCATTATTCTTCCATAGAAATGGTTTAGATCGTATATTGATGGCGTTAACGCGCCAGAAGGGTGAGAATGAACTAAGCCAAGTATGGAGAGATCAAAAGGAAGAAGATATGGTTGAAATTGTGAGAAGGAGAGACCTCGAACCGATGCGGGTGGTAAAATAACCTCATTAACCTTGATAATATCGTCAGTATTCCCACTGAGAAGGAGGATGATCTCTCTTGGATGAAAATCCCTTGCATACATTAAAATTCCGTCTATCAACTCTTCCTTTACTTGAATGTTCATAGTTGTTACTCCAAAAAAATTTCAGTTTTTTAGATACTACCACTTATTGGTTTTAACTGTTTCACATTTCCTGTATGGTGAAATATTGGGTTGATAAGAGTATAAAGTTTAGTAGGTTAGCATCATCTTACTATAACGAATTTTTCAGTTAGTTAAGGAATATGAGAAAGTTAATTACCTGAGACTATATCCTTGAAGAGTGAATAGATCACCTAGAAAGTTTGAGAAGAATAGAAGTGACGTGTAGTATCCTCATCAATCTTACAAAACGGAATAGATACAGCTTCGCCGCATTACTTGGAGCAGTCCAGCTTGATCAACGTCTAAAAGATTTAGAGATAATTGTAGCAAAAGCAAATACTATGACCAGAGATCTTACAACAGCTCTAAAAAGGTCTGAGCAAGTGATCGTATGCGATTCTATCATGAGCGGAGATCTCTCCACAGTATATGATAGAATGATTAGATTACCATCGTTGTTCAATGATAAGAAGATTATGTGGCTTGCAGGAGGATCTTATCCGACTGGGGAACCGATTGGAACCCTTAACATGGGATTCGATATCATAATATTAGGAGAGGGGGAAAAGGTATTTCCGGAACTAGTGTACAGACTTATAAACGGATTAGCTTACGATGATTTATACGGCATCGCATATCGAGAAAGTGAAAAGAAGTGTACTGTAAAGCCATCTAAAGAGCAGGTCGACATCAATGATTATCCCCCATTCGCTGCTCAACAGAGGTTCTTCGCACCTATAGAAATTTCACGAGGCTGCCCATGGACCTGTAAGTTCTGCCAGACGCCGAGAATCTTTGGTTTTACGATGCGTCACAGAACGTGTGATAACATCATTAAATATGTGAATATCGCGACTCAATATCAGTACTCAAACATGTGGTTTATTTCTCCTAATGCCTTCGCCTATGGATCACGAGACGGAAAAGAAGTATGCTCGAGTAAGATTAAGCAACTGTTATCCAGCGTAAGAAATGTGCAGGGAATAGAAAAGATCTTTTTCGGAACCTTCCCCTCAGAGGTACGACCCGAATCGGTAAAACCAGAGATCTTGGACTCAGTCACCAATTACGCATCCAATACAACTCTTACGATAGGAGCGCAGTCAGGAAGCGAGCGAATCCTCAAATCAACTGGTAGGGGCCACACCATTGAAGATATCCATAACGCAGTAGACCTCACCATGAATTATGGTCTTGTACCTTACCTAGACTTCATGTTTGGTCTTCCAGGGGAGACACTAGAAGACATAGAAAAAACCAAAGAAGCCATCTTAGATTATGTGAAAAAAGGAGCTAAAATCCATGCTCATACCTTTATCCCCTTACCAGGTACTCCCTACCGAAATGAAGAGTATAAACCGCTCGATATAACGTTGAGGAGATGGTTGTCGGATCTAGCTAAAAGAGGTAAACTCGATGGCTTTTGGAGTCACCACGAGAGAATAGCAGAAGAAACTTGTCGATTTAGAAAAGCATTAAACTAAGTCACGTTAGCTAGCTATTTTATAAGATTAACAGAGATTATCAAATTATATCTATAAGAAGGATCGTGACTAATCTAGGTCCAGTTCACCGTTTCCACCACAGAACCGAGTTATATAAGCGATAGCGGTTTCACCGGCTTCTTCTAAAACCTTCTCATCGAGTCCAGGTACACCACAGACAAGAATAAATACCTGACTTGTTGTGTCTGAAACCTTTGATTTCTCAGCATCACGATAAGGATATATAGCGATCAACGTTTCCTTATCCGATATAACAATTTCACCTCCATGCAACTCCATAGGATTATCCATACCTATACCAAGGAACGTTTCACCCGTATCAGCTGTTCTCATCAAGAGATCGCCTTGAAGAGCCTCTAAATCAAAGACTGCCAAGGCTACTTCAGATTGAATTGAAACAAGATTATAGGAATCCACTACATTATTGATGACGGGGATAGATTTACCAGCAACGATTCTCCGTATGAGCGCCTCTGCTGCAGGACGAATCTTCGTTGGGTCAACACCAACTTTCCAGAAGAAATCGCGATAGGCTCTGAAGATAGGAACATCTTTCAAGAATTCGATTGTATATTTCTTTTTAACTTGTTTACATATATCTTCCTTAACTTTCTGCAGTTCGTTACTACTCTTCCTTACGTTAACGTTCGATACATGCCCTAATACTACGTTTAATCCTGGAAACCGATCCTTTAACGTCGATTCAATCTCAAAGTTCATTTCCGCTTCATATCCACATAGAGTCTCAACGGTTAAAAATATTCGTAGAGGATGTCTAGTTACAGCGTTGGCAGTAAATTAATATATAACATTGTTATATATGATATATGAGGGAGAGAGAAAAGTCAAACCTCCTTTAGCAATCGGTTCTTCACTCATTGATTTTCATAAATAGCATTAACCATCGATGCGCTCTCCCTCATTATGACAGTGAAGCTCAACTCTTGTCACTAGCACCAGTAGCTTCACAACACTATGACGCCTTAACTATGAAAATGATAGCTCTAATTGAAAACTAGAAGAAGCAACAGTAACATGAATCCAGTCCATAATGAAAGGATGGAATATACATAAGAGCTAATCACAACTCTAAGATTATGATATACACATGACAATCTATTTCAATGCCACACATTAAATCGACTAACTAAGAGGAGATTATGTATTCTTCGGGATCTGTCTCTTGAATAATTGATTGGTCCACGTCTAGTGTGTAAATAGCATGAAGACGAGCGTTCCTTATATCCTCCATACTCACAGGCGGATTACTATAGTATCGGTCACAGAGGCCCTTGACTTCATTTACCTCCTCTTCACTTCTAAATCTCGGAGGTTTGACTAAAACTGGTGGGATCTGCATAATGTAATGTGAGGGGATTCCCAAGCAAAACTTGTTTGTGTAGCTACTATAACGAGCTATCTTACTAGCTATCCTGCTCCTACAGTAGGTTAAGGGCTTTAAAGCGTGTTCAGGTGGAATAAATCCTGTCTCAATCTCCACTACAAGGTTTCCTAAGCCCTTTTCTCCATATAAGTCGCAAGATAATCCATCCAGCAAGTGTTCCACATCCACCTCATACCCTCTAAGAATCAAATATCTTGAACAGATAAGTTCCATCACTGAATGGTTGATCTTCACTAAATTATCCTCGTGGAGCGTGACTAATCTATTCCTAAGCTTATTCACCTTCTCTATAGTGTTCTCATCAGAGTTTTCACTCAGTTTTTCGATTAGAACCTTCAGATCCTTCTCAAATTTATCCATAATAATATTCTCCACTAGGACTTCATCAAGAATATTCGATTTAACTATTCGCCATTCTACGGGTAAAGATTTAATAAGTGTACTGCTATAATATAATTTGCCCAAATTTGGGAGTATGCTTGAAATATATTGCATCGAGGTAATGAGTAAGCCAGCCAAAACAGCGAAAGGCCGGTGAGCGACAAAGAAATTGCCACGATGGGTTGGACAAGTGTTAAAGGCTTAGACCGAATTTTGGTACTCCTTCTTATATCAACCTCTAATCAAGATAAACATGTTAAGAGCTAGCTATCCGCAATAATGATCCTAAATACTATAATCCTAACTTTACAATCAAATAATCTATTTCATTTTATTGCTCTTTGAGGGGTAATGGAGTATCATATAATCGGGTAAACGATAATTACAAACATTATTTTTGAATCAATTAAGTTTCAACTCTCTCTCATCTTTAAATAAAATTTTATAGATACTCAGAAATGAAACATAATGACTGATATCTATGAGATTGTCAAAGAAGCTATGCGGCAAGCACATGGAGAATGGTTAAAAAGACTAAGAGAGAAGGGGCAGATGGAAGAACAGGAAGATCTTATTAAACTAGCGGATGATCTAGATGTCAGATTCTAATCCTAAACTACAAATGATCTATATATGCTGGGGTCAAACTCTTCGAATCAGAATCTTTCTAAAATAAACGTAAAATCTGCTTCTTCGAGAAATAAGGCTGAAATGAGCTAGCTAGCTAAGGGTACCATTATCATTAACTAAAGATATCTTAAGTTTCCAAATTTTCTGCGCAAGACCTGTTATATAATCTGCTTTTTCAAGATTATAAACCCAAATCTTGGGACACTGTTCTTCACCATTATAGGCCCCCGCAATTCCCCCTGTCATAGCCCCTATCGTATCTGTGTCTCCACCTAAGCTAATGGCGTATCGTAGTGCTTGGGTGAAGTCGTGATAGTTCTTTGCGAAGCTGTAGATTGCGGTGGGAACTGAATTAAACGCTTCAATACCGTTTCCGAGATTCTTCACCACCTCTTTTCTATCATCGTTACAGAGAAGATGTTTCGCTTTCATCAACTTTTCCTTGTAGAGGTCACTATGAGAAAATTGTATCACTTTTTCCAAGAAGATGTAGGGATCTAGGGCATTGGTCTCTTGAATTGCTAATGCTACTGAGTAGGCTTGGAGTACTGCTCCTTCTTTCCCGAGATCATGCGTATGTGTTAGTTCAGCTGATTTGGTGGCGACTTCCCGTAACTTCTTAGGGTCATCGTAGTAGAGGAGGCCGATAGGCGCGACGCGCATCGCTGCACCATTACCATACGATCCTTCACCACTGTACAGGTGTTTCGCTGCCTCATTCCATGGGACACCTCTCTTTATCATTCGGAAGACACTTGGCGGTCCAGGGCCATATCCTCTCCAAGGTTCTCGTTCCCAATTCTTAATGAACATCCAAGTCATGGCTTCGCCGTTGAATCCCTCATTTGCAGACAGTGACTCTGCTAAAGCGAGCATCATGTGGGTATCATCAGTCCATCGACCCTCAAATCGAAGATCTTCAAGAGTAACTTCTGTAAACCTTGAACCTTCAAATGCTGCTCCTAAAGCATCTCCAAGTGCCGTTCCAATCATACATCCAATAAATCTTGATTCTACCAAAGGTACTCACGATTTATCTAATCAGATAATAGGTACTCATAGATTTTATTTTTTATCGAGGGTTTTTAGGCGTTTTGAAAAGTCTACACTATATTCGTACATTGTCTTTGGATCTTGTACACCATTTTCAGTGATTATAGCGGTGATTAACTCAGGGGGAACCAGATCCATTCCTGCTTCGATTGAAGGTGTGAAATCCTGTAAATGGGTGGGATTCACCTTCCATGTTTCACATGCAACATAGAACGGTTTCTTCTTTCTCGCTGCTTCATATGCCAACTGAAAGGTTGGAGATCCATTCACTATAGATCCGTCAGAGAGGAGAGAATCAGCTCCAACAAGTATCATCTGTACAGATCTCATCTGTTTTTCAGCAGCTTCATTGTCGATAACAGCCGTTTGGAGGTTTTTGTTTTGAAGTTTCTTATACATTTGAACACCATAGTCAACGGATCCATCAAAGGAGGGTGAGCGCACCGTTAAAACTGTGAGTCGTCTCCCCATGTTCTGCACCTCAAGGAAGATGTTGAAGACTGTTGAGCTGTAGCTGCATGTCATCACCATATATTCATCAGCGATGAGATTCGCTGAATGGGAGACGACGTTCGCAACCGAATTCTCAAAGTGAGTTACTTGTTTCTCTATTGCGGTTATAATAGATTCCTGTAGACCTTGACCAGAATAAGTTCTTGTATCGACGTCATGCTTTAAGGTAGCCATGCTATTAGCGATGGAGCTCATACTGGGTCGAGTAAAAGCAAATGCTTGGAGAACAGCTAAGAAAAACCGATTGAGCTCTGCTTCATCGTCAGCTTGATATTCCTCAACAGAGGTTCGTATCTCATTTAAGGCGAGGACGGTGAGTTCATGCGCTCCATGTTCTTTATCATCTTTAATATACTCAACTCTCCGCGTTACTTGAAGCGGTAAGATCATGATCTACATCTTCCCCTTCTCATACGAGGAATGATGAGACTTCTTTTTACTCCTCAACACGATCACCATTATTCTTTTAAAGAGTGTGGTGAAGAACCTTAAGTGTCTTCATCAGGGTACGTTAACCAATGGTTAAGCGAGTTCGTGGAAAAGGAAAAGTTGAAATCACAGATGTATGTAATATCAGAAAAGGTTAAACCTTATAAGAGTTAAGAAGAGTGAGAATTTCAGATAGTGGAGGTGCGAAGAGCGCGATGAATTATATATACGGAGCTCTCCTCTTACATTCAGCTAAGAAGGAAGTAGATGAAAAGGGTCTTAAGAAAGTCTTAACTGCTACAGGGGCTGATGTTGATGAGAACAGATTAAAAGCCCTCATAGCCGCCTTATCAGAGATAAATATTGATGAAGCTCTGAAAACAGCTTCTGTGGCTCAAGTGTCAGCAGCGGCTCAGCCAGTTGAGACGAAAGAGCCTGTTAAAGAGGAGAAGAAGGAAGAAAAACCAGCGGAAGAAGAGAAGAAGGATGAGGAGGCTTTAGACGGCTTAGGCGCCCTCTTCGGTTAACTTTCAGGTTCCTTAGGAGAACCCACTTTATGGAGATAGCGGAAGAGGAGTTCTCCATTCCTTTCTTCAAAAATAATGGTTTCAAACGTTTTAAGTGCTCAAGTTGTGGCACGTATTTTTGGACGCAACAACCGGATCCGAAAAATTGTGGAGATACCCCTTGTCAACCATATACGTTTATAGGGAATCCGCCAACAAAGGCGCAGTATTCACTTGATGAGATACGGCGTCGATTTCTTGACTATTTTAAAAAGCGTGATCATACCTTCATCTCCCCTTATCCAGTTGTAGCGCGATGGCGAGATGATGTTTACTTAGTAGGAGCATCGATCTTTAATTTTCAGCCCTATGTTACAGAAGGGTTGATTGCGCCCCCTGCGAATCCATTAGTTGTTAGTCAGCCTGCTATACGATTGACAGATCTTGATCTCGTTGGTCCAACGAATGGTCGACACCTAACGATGTTCGAGATGGGGGGAGCACATGCCTTCAACTTTCCTGATAAACAAGTGTATTGGAAGGATGAGACGATACGTCTCCATCATGACTTGCTTACATGCGAGTTGTTGGGGGTACAGTCTCAGGAGGTAACCTATAAAGAGCATTTCTGGTCAGGCGGTGGCAATGCGGGTCCTGCTGTAGAAGCATGTGTCGGTGGATTAGAAGTTTCAACACTTGTCTTCATGCAGTATAAGGTGCAGAATGATCAGTGTATAGCACTTCCCATTAAAACGGTTGATACCGGGTATGGTATCGAACGGTGGACCTGGCTGAGCCAAGGAACCCCCAGTGGTTTTCATAGTATCTATCCCACTTTCATCGACGACATCGCTGAATCAGTGGATCTAAAGGTAGATCATACCCTCCTCGCTGCGAGTACGACGCTGTCAAGTCAAGTAGATTTGGAGACGACGCAGCATCGTATTGAAGCACGGAAGATGCTCGCACAGAATTATGATAGGGACTGGCAGGATCTTGATAAAATCTTAACTGCTGTTGAAGAGATCTACGCGATCATTGATCATACTAAAACGCTTGCCTTTGTGCTTTCAGAAGGAGTAATACCATCGAATGTTGAAGAAGGATATCTTGCACGTCTACTCGCACGGAGAACCATACGTATGCTGCGGAAATTACACTTGGATGATGAGATGCTCTTGACGATTACGGATAAGCAGATACAGTATTGGGGACAAGAGTTTCCGCAACTCGTAAAGATGAGAGAGGAGGTCTTGGATGCACTCAAGGTTGAGACCGAGAAGTATCATCGAACCGTACAGCGGGGAATAGTAACGCTTAAAAAAATGACTCAGCACCTTACTGACCAAAAGATTGCGAGTATACCAACGGATATGCTTATTCAATTATATGATTCTCATGGATTAGATCCCGATACAGTTCAAGAACTTGCTCAGAATGTGAAGGTGTCACCTCCTGATGACTTTTACAGTCAAGTAGCTCAACGACATCTCACAACGACGAAGCCTGAAGAATCACTGGAGCTTCAACAGTTGAAGCGTGTCGTTGAGACGATACCACCAACGAAAATGCTCTACTATGATGATGTGGAGATGACGTGTTCCACCTCGAAAGTATTGAAGGTGTTAGAGCAAGGATATGTTATTCTAGATCAGACCTGCTTCTATCCTGAAGGTGGAGGACAAGTTGCTGATTATGGAAACCTAAAACAGGATATGAAAACCTATCCTGTGGTGGATGTGCAGAAAGTCAATAATGTTATTCTTCATAAGGTTAAAGGAGCGCCGCCGAAGCTGGGAACCCATGTTGAAGGAGAAATCGATTGGAATCGACGAGTAAGCCTGATGCGCCATCACACTGCAACACATATTCTTATAGGAGCCGCTCGTAGACTCTTAGGAGATCACGCGTGGCAGACAGGAGCCCAGAAAGATGTATCGAAGAGCCGTTTAGATATTACGCATCATCGTCACCTCACCCTCGATGAAGTTAATCATCTTGAAGAGATGGCGCGAGACGTCATTGCGCAGAATATTCCTGTTGACGCGTTATGGATGCCGAAGGAAGAAGCGGAGAAACAGTATGGGTATCGAATCTATCAAGGAGGAGTGGTACCAGGAAAAAAACTTCGCATCATCAAGGTGGGAGACTGGGATGTCGAAGCCTGCGGTGGAACACACTGTGCACGAACAGGGCAAGTTGGGATACTGAAGATTTTAGGAGTAGAACATCCACAAGATGGAGTTGAACGGTTGATCTTCTCCACCGGGCCACAAGCACTCACCTACATACAAGACACATACAAACTGGTAGGTGAACTCTCAGCTATTCTCGAAGTTCCACATGATAAACTCCCTCAAGCAGTGAAAAAGCTCATTGAAAGAGAGAAGCTGTTGGATAAGGAACTTACTCGATTCATCAGGGAATCATCAGCGGAGAAAGCTGAAGTTCTTCTCCAGAAATTGGTACCCATCGATACGATAAAGTTGGTTGTAGAGGAGTTGACCGGGGTCAGTGAAGAGGAAGCGACTGAGATATCAGATCAACTCATCAAACGAGACTCCGCCGCCGTTGTTGTGCTCGCATTCCAACGTGGAAAGACCGCGAGGATCCTTGTATCAGTGGGCGAGAATGCGCTTACACAAGGGTTACATGCTGGAGAGATCGCAAAGACATTATCATCTTATATACGAGGAGGAGGCGGGGGAAAACCGTATTTTGGGCAAGCTGGAGGAACCAAGCCAGCGGGAATCCGTGAGGCAATAACTCAGACACGAAAAGTTATTGAAGAGATGATGAAACGGTGAGAAAGGGAGAGATGAACGTGGATTGGAGAGCCTTAGAGGATAAGTGGCTGAAGATCTGGGATGAGAGCCATATCTATGAAGCGAATCCGGATTCGAGTAAACCTAAATTTTTTATGACTGTAGCCTACCCGTATCCTAATTCTCCACAACATATCGGTCATGGACGAACTTATACGATAACAGATGTATATGCGCGATATCTTCGGATGCGAGGCTATAATGTTCTTTTTCCTATGGCGTTTCATTATACAGGAACCCCGATTCTTGCTATGTCGAAGCGTCTCCAAGAAAAAGATAAGGAATTAACCGATGCCTTCACGAATATCTATAAGGTTCCTCCTGATCTCTTACCCACTTTTAAGGAGCCCTTGAACATCGCCAAGTATTTCCATCAAGAGATCAAGAATGGTATGAAGGAGATCGGGTACTCAATTGACTGGCGGAGGGAATTCACGACAATCGATCCACATTATACGAAGTTCATTGAATGGCAGTTCAAAACGTTACGGGAGAAGGGGTTGATATCGAAGGGAGATCACCCTGTAGGGTGGTGTCCGAACTGCGGTAATCCAGTGGGGCAACATGATACTGTAGGCGACAAGGAACCTGAGATAGGAGAGTTTACGCTCATCAAATTCCGTTACGACAAAGCGGTTATGCCGACTGCCACGTTGCGGCCGGAAACCGTCTTTGGAGTTACCAATATCTGGGTTAACCCAGAAGCAACGTATGTGGAAACCATGATTGATGATCAACGGTGGATCGTCAGTGAGAGATGTGCTGAGAAGCTCTCCTACTTGAATAGAACCAATGTGGTAACAAAGAAGTATCTTGGCAGTCAACTTATCGGTAAGCAGGTGGAAAATCCGTTAACTGGATTGAAGATCCTGATCTTACCTGCTTCTTTTGTTGATCCCAATAATGCAACGGGCGTAGTGATGTCGGTGCCAGCACATGCTCCATTTGACTATCAAGCTCTTGAAGATCTGAAGAAGGGGCAGAAGACCTTACAACATTATCAGATCGATCCATCACGTATCGATAAGCTCGAGCCAATTTCTGTTATACGGATAGAGGGATCCGAGGTCCCTGCACGGGATATCGTACTTAAAATGAAGATCACCAGTCAAGATGATCCGAAACTTGAGGATGCGACGGATGAGGTGTACAGTAAAGAGTTTCATGTAGGGGTTATGAGAAAGACGACGGGCATCTACGCGGATCTGCCGGTTGCTCAAGCGAAGGAGCGTGTCAAGGAGGATATGATTCAGCAGGGATCAGGTGATATCATGTATGAACTGTTGAATCAACCGGTCCAGTGTCGATGTGGAACCGAGTGTATCGTCAAGATCTTTGAGAAGCAATGGTTCATCAACTACGCGGATCCGACATGGAAAGAGACCACGAAAACCTGTTTAGACGGGATGAAGGTGATCCCAGAGGATGTCCGTATCGAGTTTGAGCATACCATTGACTGGCTGAAAGAGAAGGCATGCGCGAGAAGAGAAGGGTTAGGCACCAAGCTTCCCTGGGATACCGACTGGATAATAGAGAGCCTCTCCGACTCAGTTATCTATATGGCCTACTATACGGTGGCTCCCATCCTGAAGGAGCTGCCTATAGATAAGGTGACGCCTCCAGTATTTGACTACGTTTTCCTGGGAGTAGGAGACGTAACGGAACTATCCAAAAAAACTGGGATAGATGCGGCGCAGCTTGAGGTGATGAGAACAGAATTCACCTATTTTTATCCATTGGATAGTCGGCATTCGGGGAGGGATTTGATTCCGAATCATTTAACTTTCTTCATCTTCAATCATGTCGCGATTTTTCCTCGAAAGCACTGGCCTGAGCGGATCGTGGTGAATGGTAGTGTCTTGATGGAGGGAAAGAAGATGTCGAAGTCCTATGGAAATATTATTCCTCTCAGGGAGGCGTTGATGGAGTTTGGTGTTGACCCGTTCCGGTTAAGCCTTGTCGCGACAGCAGGGTTACTTCAGGATGTCGATTTCAGTCCCTCGTTGGCGCGAAGTATCAGGGAGCGGCTGGAGCGGCTCAACGGATGGGCGCAGACAATTCTACGAGTTAAAGATGATGAGGGTACCGTCGAGTTTGCGTGGATATTACCAGAGCAGTGGTTAAAGAGCCGTGTCAACAGAACCGTCCAACAAGCAACAACTGCGATGGATGAACTTCGGTTTCGAGATGCAATTCAGCTTATCCTGTATACATTAGATCAGGATATCCAGAAATATAGTCGGTTCACCTTATCCAGAAACGAGAAGGTGAAGATGGATTACAATTTACTTCGAAAAATACTTGATGTGCGTGTTCGATTGTTGTCACCGTTTGCTCCGTTCATCTCCTGTGAATTGAGTAGCCTCATGAACGGTGAAGAGGCATCTTCGACTGGAATGTGGCCTGAGTATAGTGAAGACTCCTTAGATGAAGGTGTTGAGGAGGCGGTTGTGTTTCTTGATCAGGTTATCGATGATGCCAAGGATGTGATGGGGATCTTGAAGGGGAAACCCGTGAAGATGAGGTGCTATGTTGCTTCAATGATGAAGACGGAGGCGTATAAGCAGCTTTTAGCGGGAAAATCGATTGGGGAGGTTATGAAGTCGGCGTCGAGTCAAGCAGGGGATAAAGCTGCAGTTGGTACATTAGCGAAGGCGGTGCAACGGTGGAGTACAGATCTTAAGAGGATGCATAAAACATTGAGAACACGACGACAGATGTTTTATGATGAGTGTAGTGAATTGGAGATTCTGAGGAGTTTCAGAAAGTATGTGGAGGAGGAGTTGCATTTGCCTGTTGAAGTTTATGCGGAGGATGATGTGCAGAAGGTTGATCCGGCTGGTCGAAGTGGACGAGCGGAGCCGTTGAAACCAGCATTGCATATTGAGGTGAACCCAGAAACTTTATGAAGTCACCATTCTTCTTTGAGTATACTCATTTGAAGAGAGTAGGGTGGGCCCGTAGCTCAGTTGGATAGAGCGCTGGCCCTCTAAGCCGGAGGTCCGGGGTTCAAGTCCCCGCGGGCCCGCCAAATCTAAACTTTTTCGAGGAAACAAGCTTGTTTTGGATTTTTCATTATTTGATAAGTTAGAAGGTATCCATGTGGGTCCACGTGGAGTATCTGCTTTAGCAAGTACTTCTCTTAATCGGTTCTCCATAAGTTTGGAAAGATTGAATC
>CAZAXO010000040.1:0-13659 GCA_964489085.1 uncultured Candidatus Bathyarchaeia archaeon | reverse complement strand
GTATAGTAAATCAGACGAATATACACTGATTCTAATGAAGAATGAGAATACATTCAGGGAGAGGTATAATTATGATAATGAAAGTGGATGAAAGTGAACATCAGAGAAAGTTAACTGATACGATATCAATTAAAACTCTAGGTGGTTTTTCAGAATCATATAATAAGAATACATTAGAGCTAGAGATCTACCATGGAGCAATACTAAGAGAAGTTTTAGATATTTTAGAATCTAAATACCACTTCAATCTCAATGGATATGGTTCATCCTTTCTCGTATTAATCAATGATATTGAAGCTAATGTCCTGAAAGGATTAGAAACCAAAATTATGCCTCAATCTGAACTTATATTAATTAGAGTATCCCATGGTGGTTAAAGCTCAATTACTTGACATTTTAATTCTTTCAGGATTTGATCAGCAGTTTTTTCATCGAGTTTTATCGTATATAAGCGATGATTTGTTTTTAATTTCAATTTAATTATGTCCTTCAGACGTTTTACTCGACATTCTATAGCATTCTGAGATAAATTGATAAACATCTTTGTATCGAAAATTTCGATAGGCATAATCATCAGCTTTCATATAAAGTTATTAACAGTAAATATTATGTAGCGTATTAAGTTTGCTCCTATACTCTAGCTAGCAAAAAAATAAAAGATTTTTATCTAAGAGAAAATACTAGAAAGTTGAAGGTGTTTACATGGATCTAGGTGAGAATCTTAACAATAGTTTTGAATACACTAAGAAGATGACAAAAGAGGGGGGAAAATGGATTATCTTAGCAATCTTAAATATAATTCCAATAGTGAACTTGATAAGTCTTGGATATTACGCTAAAGCAGTGAGGGAATCACCTCAATCTGAGTGGCCACCAAATCTTGAAGATTATGGTACAATGTTAATCCAAGGTGTAAAGATTATTATCATAGGTTTCATCTATATGATCATACCAACTATCATATTTGGTTTGGGTGTAGCTACTCTATTAGGGACTGGAATACTCTCATGGTCTTGGATTTGGGGAGCTGGACAAAGCCAGTACAGATGGATTTCATTTCCTGTAATGGGTGGTTTATTTGGACTTTTAACTGTATTAGGAATCATTGTAGTGTTTCTTATTGCTATTATCGCAACTGTTGGTATAGTACATATGATAAAACATGATCGAATTGAGAAAGCCTTCGCTTTTAACGAGATAATCACTATTATCAGAGAGGTTGGATGGGGAAAATATATTCTATGGCTTATTATAATTTTCATAATATCTGCTATTTTCAGTTCGATAGGTAGAGTACCTATAATAGGAGCATTAATAGTTTTAGGAATAGCTCCGCTTTTCTTTGTCTTTATAGCAAGATCTGTTGCTCTCATATACAACGATTCAAAGATAGGGAAAAAGATACCTCAACTAAAAAAGACCGTGGAAAAATCTAAAGAGCATAGAAAATTCTGTACACAGTGTGGAAGAAAGATTCCGATAGAAGTTGAATACTGTTCATATTGTGGAAGTAAGCAATAAAGATACAATGCTTCAACAATTTCCACTTTTCTAGTTTTCTATATATTTTACTTATATCAGAGTGAAAAAACACTCAAAAGATTATTCAGCTCAACTTTATTATGTAGATAAAATTTATAGAAACTTTGTTAACTAATGCTTAGTGACGCTTAAGAAGGGATCAAGAGTTGCAGAGTCCTATTAAATTGATTTTACCAATACTTGCAATAACTATTGCTATTTTTTCAGTTATCATTCCACTTTACCCTTTTGTTGAACGTGTAGAAACAAGACCCTCAACAATTTTGAATCCATATACCGAGGTGGTGACTGGAGAATCAACATTCATAGATGAACAGACATATACGTCGAAATACTATCAGACAATAATGAAAACTGAGATAACGGTACTCAAAGAAGTGATTACAACCCTAAAAGCAGGGGGGTATAGCGCAAAGGGCACCCTTAATTTACCTTCAGTAGAAATAGGAGATATCATAACAGTGGAGGCGAGTTCTCATATCATAATTCAAATAATTGATTCTTCAGGTACTATTGTTGCTACATCAGATAACGGAGAACTTTCCTATGTTATTGAGGAAACAAATAACTATAAGATTGTATTTCAAAATGAGAATACAAAAGAGAAAGGAGAGATCTTTATAGGAGTCGCACGGGCAATAGCCACCTCAAGCAAGACAAATGAATATTCAACAACATATAAACAAGCGATAACTATAACAGAAGAGTATACTGCAACCACATCACAAACTTCAACGGCATACACATACAAGACTATAGTGAAACCAGTTTCCTTGTCTAAACGGTTGTGGATTTCTGCAGCTCTTCTTATTGTCGCATTGTCAATAGCAGTAGCCTCAGTAATCCTATGGAGAATCGAACCAAGAGTTGAGATTAGTCCACCCTATACCGAACCTCAGTATTCAATAATTCAACTCTCATCAAACTTCTTTAAGAAATAAAACGAATCCGAAATGCTACTTCCTAATATTAGAAAATGTGGATAGTTGAACATACATATTTTATAAATCTGAGTGAATTGCTAATATTAAATAAGAGACGAATTGACTTTTCTTGAATATGATCAAGGGAGTATCTTAATTCGAGGAGAAGTTAGGACTCCTTATGGAAAATGGGATCCTCGAGTAAATGCTTATAGAGCCATGGCTATCCATTATCGAGATATTTTAGATTATTTCAAGAAAAGTGGATTACCTTTTAATGATAAAGTACCCAATCTGTTACCACATTCATCTTGTTCATGTAATGTGAAACTTCGTTCTTATCAAAAAGAAGCATTAAACTTATGGATAAAGAATGAAAAAAGTGGAGTAATAGTATTACCGACAGGAGCCGGTAAAACAATCATAGCTTTAAAGGCTATACAGCATCTTAATACAACATCTCTTGTTATAGTTCCAACTTTAGATCTGGTAGAACAGTGGCGTAGCAATTTAATTTCTAAATGTAAAGTTGAAGTAGGAGTATATGGTGGAGGCGAAGAACTTTTGAAACCTATAACTGTATCCACGTATGATTCTGCATATCTTAGAGCAGAGCAACTAGGTAATCGGTTTATGTTTCTAATATTCGATGAAGTTCATCATCTCCCTGCTCCTAGTTATAGTCAAATCGCTGAAATTTATATTGCACCCTATAGAATGGGCTTAACAGCAACACCAGATAGAGAAGACAATCTACATAGAGAACTACCACGTCTTGTGGGAGATATTGTCTTCACTACGGAAATAGAGATTCTAACGAGTGAACATCTATCTCCCTATACCCATGAAAGAATTTATGTAAAATTAACCAAGAGAGAACGGAGAATCTATGAGAAACAGTATAAAATTTTTACTAACTACCTGCAAAGTAGAGGGTTAACGGTAAAAACACAAAACGACTTCCAGTGATTTATCATGCGAACAGGTAGAGATCGTGAGGCGAGAATCGCATTACTTGCTAGAAATAATGCCATCAAAATAGCTTTAAATTCAGAGGCTAAAATTAAGACCTTAGGGGATCTCTTACAAAAATATGCAAACAAAAAAATTATTATTTTTACTCTCCATAACCAACTTGTCTATACTATCAGCAGGAAATTTTTTATTCCCTCGATAACCTTCCAAACCCCCAAGGAGGAACGTATAGAAATACTAGACAGATTTCGAGCAGGCCAATATAAAATACTAGTAACTTCTCAAGTTTTAGATGAAGGAATCGATGTACCTGATGCTTCAGTAGGAATAATAATAAGTGGTACAGGAAGTACAAGAGAATATATCCAACGTTTAGGTAGACTCCTAAGGAAAATAGAGGGAAAAAAAGCGAAACTTCTAGAGATAATTGCACAAGATACGGTAGAGATGCGTATTAGTAAGAGAAGACATCGATATTTTTCAAAGAGAAATCGTAAAAATTGTATTTGAGATCTGGTAAAGGGAATATGAGTTGTTACCAAGTAATCTACTTATAGTGAGAAGATGGAAAAACCAAATTAAACCAGTCTACGCCAAATTAACCCAAGAGAATATAGAAATAGCGGATCAACTTATTCAGATATATAGGAAGCATTGTGGATCAAAGAAGAATACATTGAAAGAATTACTAGCTGAGAAAGAGAATTTATACTTCGACTATCGATTTATTAGAGGCCTTTCTATACTCCTAGATAGAAGATGTTACTTTCACTCTGAAAATAAAGTTGATTCAATAAGGATTAGACGTAAACTTTTTGAGATAACTAGTAGAAAAGGTATACCTTTTAATCTGGAGTTAAGAAGACAAATTATTTATGAGGCTACTTTAGAATTTAATCTTGGAAAAGATGAGATTGAATCGGCTATATACTCCGATTTAGATGATGAACTAATACTAAAAGAATTTGCACCACTTAAGACTGAACAACTGCTTCTTTGGTATAACTTATGTTTGACACAGACTCTACTATTTCACTCAACAGAAATGCAATTCACGACTTCTGGAAATTGGCAGCAGATATTCAGGCAAGTGAAAAAGCTTAGATTGATTTATGATGTCTGGAAGATAAAAGACACTGTCTGGATTAAAATTGATGGCCCAATTTCACTCTTCAAATTGAATAGACGTTACGGAACTTCTATCGCTAAACTATTACCTATTATAATAACAAATGATAAGTGGGTAATAAAGAGTAAAATTCTAAGGAACGGATATCAAAGCAACAAATGTCTCCTCAACTGCTATCTCACCAGTGATAAAGATGGAAAAATAATGAATTTTCAGCAAAAACAATCTACTACTTCAGCTAGTTATGACAGTGATATTGAGCAGAATTTCGCTTTGAATTTTGAAAGTTTGAAAACAGGATGGATTCTTCGAAGAGAACCTGAACCAATTCCTCTTGAAAATAGTGTTATGATACCTGATTTCAGTTTTGAAAAAGAAGGTACTAGAGTTTATATGGAAATTGTAGGATTCTGGACCAGCGATTATCTTAAACGTAAGGTAAAAAAACTTCAGCAACTTGGTAATCAACCTATGATCATCGCAGTTAACAAAGAACTTGCTTGTGAAAGTATTAATAAGCTCAAAGAAAAAATGACCGTAATCTATTTTAAGAATAAAATACCACTTCGACCAATTCTTGTGCAACTTAGGGAAATCGAAAAAAAAGTTAGAAATATGCAGATAGAATCTATATCAACTATAGATTTACATTTAAAAAAACCAATTGTAGAGTTGAATGAACTTGCTGACACTCTCGGCGTATTGGAAAAAACAGCTCGAGAAATATTACATAGAAAAAGGATACCAGGATATCTATCTCTATCAAATATACTAATCAAACCATCTAAACTAAAAGAAATTCAAGAAGCCCTGGATGAACAAGAAGCTGTTAGGGAACTCGATCTACTAGAGGCTTCAAAAGTAATTGAGAACGTAGGGGGAGTAAAACCAACTGAAATCTTGGAAACATTAGGATATAAAATTAAATGGCAAGGATTAGATCCTAGGAAGGCTAAAATAATAAAAAAATCTAGAATAGACTTGATTTAATGATTATGCTTCCATTATAAGAAGTTATTTTATTTTTTAATGTCTATGAATAGGAAGAGGCTGTCTCCTTATGATAGGAGATAGCTTACCTTTTGGTCTAGGTGGTGGAGTCTTTCTTTGAACCCTTGTATCATAGTATTTTCTACACTTGGGGCAGTACCATCTTTTTGAAACTCGTGAATATTCTAATGCACTTCCGCAATGAGGACATCGTCGTGCAGCTATAGGAGCTTGCTGCCTAACATATCTCTGACCATAAGTGACGCCTGCTATTGCTATCGTCGCTATTAGAAGAAATATGATTACTATCCATAGAAAGCTACCAATCTGTTCCTCAACCTCAACCTCACCAGTTCTTACATTATCTGTTTTAGTGGACTCCCATATTTGATTATCAGGATCAGCTTCAACAGTTATTATGTATCTTCCAGGATCTACTTCACTAGTATTCCATTGGAGAAATATATTTTCAGATTCACCATCATTAAGACTAATATTTCGATTATCAATGATAGTTCCATTTACATCAGTTCTTACTGCAAATGTGTCACTAACAATCCCTTGATTCTCAACTGTAAGGGTTATATTAACAAGCTCACCTTCTGTCACTTTTACAGGTTTGATTAAGAAACTGGTGATAGCAAGTTTATGAAATATTAAACCAGGAGACAAATTGATGATCGCTGAGGCACTTTCCGCCGTTATATATTCGACTTTAGTTTGAATAGTTTTTGCATCAACTTCTACAGCTTCATCAGCATTAGCCGTATACGTTACTTCCCAGGTCTCATCTACTCTTAAGGTACCAACATCCCATGTAAGTATCAAACCATCCGAGCCGCTGGATTCTGCTGGTGAATGTGAAGCATCCCCATTATACGTTATATATGAAGGAACTGTTTCAGTTACTGTAATATCTGTACCTGCAAACGAGAGTCTAGATGCGATTTCAATAAATATACTTTCTAAATCATCAGATGTGGGAGCAAAGAAATATGCTGCACCAGTGAATTCTGCTATTAATCTTAACCTCTCTTCATTAACATCATCACCTAATCCTATAGTATAAATGCATATTCCTTGACTTGCACTCTCTTTAGCTAAA
This sequence comes from uncultured Candidatus Bathyarchaeia archaeon, assembly GCA_964489085.1. Taxonomy (GTDB): domain Archaea; phylum Thermoproteota; class Bathyarchaeia; order 40CM-2-53-6; family DTGE01; genus CAZAXO01. The sequence goes on along the minus strand of CAZAXO010000040.1, from coordinate 6,995 downwards.
TCTATAAAATCTGAGTCAGATAATCTTGTGGGGTAATTATGTTTACCATCAGTTAGTAAGATTTGAACCAAAGGTGTATTAACTCGTTGATCTGCTAGAAGAATTTGATTCGCTTCCTCAATAGCACCATAAATATTCGTAGACCCTTGAGCTCTCATTGAATCTATCTCATCTTTAAGATTATTTTTATTATCCTCACCCATAAGGGATATACCATTTGAAGAAATTCTACTACTATAAGAAACAAGACCGGCACGATCACTATCATCCATAAAATCAAGGAATTTTTGTGCAGCGATCTTAGCATCAGCTATTTTATCACCAGCCATACTACCAGATCTATCCATTGTAAGAATAACATCTACATCAGTTCTAATCGTACCACCTGCACCTCTCAAAGTAATGGTCACTCGAACAGTACCATCCTGTTCAGTCTGCAGTGGCGTAATATCCTTATTGGCTTCTACATGAGGAAAATCAACAGCCTGTGCATAAACAGAAGGAATAGATCTTGATGCAACACACACTGAAACAATTAACATTAAAAGTAAAATAATAGGGAATAAACTACGCTTCAATTTATATTCATCTTCCCTCTTTAAACTGTTATACTAACTTATTTACTTTAATATGAAGAAATTCTATCCTTATTTAAAACTTTAAGCGTTTAACAAGTATCAATGCTATTTAAAATTAAATTTATACCCCTCATTTATCTAAACTAGTTTAATTATCAACTCTATGAAACATGAATTTAATTCGTCTACCTATAAGATATCAAAATTATTTCACTATATTAATAATAAGCACTTCTAACCTCAATACAAGAATCTAATAGCATACTTAGCCAATAAATTCGAGTATCTTAGACTGGGAAAACTATCTGTCAGTTTATTAATTATCGCCATTTTACTGTTTTCATTATTTTTTGTGCTAGATTAGTTATTTTATTCATTTCCAAGTCTGTTGGAGCGGGTAAAACCTCAAATTTAGTGTTTAACGTAAAAGATGGTTCAAATTTTTGGAAAATTAATAATTTAGTCTTCTCTAATCGTCTCACAATCTCCATAATATCATCATTTGAGTGAAGTGTTGGAACTAATGTTGTTCTAAATTCATAGTCTATACTGGAATGCGATATAATAGTAATACTTTCATCAATTACATCTACTAAATTACTGATATTTACACCGCAAACAGCTGTATAGCTTCGCATCTCAATAGGAGCCTTCACGTCCATAGCAATATAATCAACTAATTTATCTTGAATTAAGACACGAAGGAGAGAAGGATTTGAACCATTCGTATCAAGTTTAACTAAATATCCCAAATTTTTAATTTTTTTTAAAAAATCGGGTAAATCATTATGCAATGTCGGTTCTCCACCTGTTATAACAACTCCATCAAGAAAAGAGCGTCGTTTAATTAAATATGAAAAAATGAGATGCTCTGGAATCTCATCTAATTTTTGTATTTTCTCAGGCAGAACAAGATTAGCATTATGACAGTATCCACACCTAAAATTACAACCAACTGTCCAGATGGTAGCACAAAGTTTTTTTGGATAATCCAAAAGACTTAACTTTTGAAATCCTCCGATCCTCATCTTTACTTTCATAACCATTAGATTGCCGTATCAAATTTTCTTCTCTGTTTAAACTCCTCTTGTTTTCCTGTATTCCATTGATCCACTGGTCTCAGATAACCTACAACTCTTGAGTAAACTTCACATTGCACAGTTCTCCCAATTTTTATACATTTTGGACAATTCCATTCTTCACCATAAAGGTAACCATGAGTAGGACATATACTAAAGGTTGGAGTGAGAGTAAAGTAAGGTAACTTAAATGATTCTGATACTTTCCTTATCAAGGTCTTTACAGTCTCAACTGATGGTTTCCTCTCACCTAGCCATATATGAAATACCGTTCCTCCAGAATATTTTGTTTGTAATGGTTCTTGCAATGTTAAAGCTTCAAAGAGATCATTAGTAAAGTTAACAGGAAGCTGAGTTGAATTCGTGTAATAAGGTTCCGCACCCATCTTTACTTGTTGCTCATTTGCTACAAGGATATTTGGATATTTCCGCTTATCTATTTTAGCTAACCTATAGGAGGTCCCTTCAGCAGGTGTTGCTTCTAAGTTATAGATATGTCCCGTTTCCTCTTGAAAATCTTGCAGAGTACCTCTCATGAAATCAAGAATTTTCTCCGAGAATTTTAAACCCTCTCTGTCACCAATACTTCTCTTCAAAAAGTTTAAGCAACATTCGTTCATACCAATTAATCCAATTGTTGAGAAGTGATTTTTCCAGTATTGTCCGAAACTACTCTTTACCTCTCGAAGATAAAATCGAGAATAGGGATATAACCCTCTATCAGTAAAAGTTTCTAGGGTTTCTCTTTTAATTTCTAAACTCAGCTTTGCTAGTTTCAATAGATCACTAAGTTTTTCAATGAATTCATTCTCATTTTTAGAAAGATAACCTATCCGTGGCATGTTAATTGTAATCACACCTATTGAGCCTGTTAGAGGATTGGCTCCGAACAAACCTCCACCTCGTTTCTTTAGTTCTCTCTCATCTAAGCGAAGATGGCAACACATACTTCTAACATCTTCAGGTCTCATATCGGAATTTATAAAATTTGAGAAATATGGAGTCCCATATTTTGCAGCTATCTCAAAGATACCATCGTAAATTTTGTCGCTCCAATCAAAAGTCTTTGTTAAATTAATAGTTGGAATAGGAAATGTAAATACTCTCCCAATAGAGTCACCTTCAATCATAACGTCAACAAATGCCCTATTGAACATATCCATTTCTTCCTGAAAGTCGCCGTATACTCTTTTATGCACCTCCCCACCTATGATGATAGGTTCATGCTCCATGAAATTTGGAACAGTTAAATCTAATGTGATATTGGTGAATGGGGTTTGAAAACCAACTCTGGTAGGTACATTTACATTAAAAAGAAATTCCTGTACTGCTTGTTTTACCGCTTTATAATTTAACTGGTCAAAATGTATGTAAGGAGCTAAAAATGTATCAAAATTAGAGAAGGCTTGCGCACCTGCAGCCTCCCCTTGAAGAGTAAAAAAGAAATTTACGATTTGACCAAGTATCGATCGAAAATGCTTAGCTGGTTTACTAGAGATTTTTCCTTGAACACCTTTAAAACCACTAAGTAAGAGTTCACGTAGATCCCATCCAACACAATATGGTCCGAGTAGATTAAGGTCATGGATGTGTAAATCCCCGTTAATATGGGATTGCCCTATATGTGGGATCTTTTTATAGATCCTATGAAGCCAGTATCCAGATATAACTTGAGAAGATATATGAGAATTTAATCCTTGAAGAGAGTACGTCATATTAGCGTTTTCTCTTACTAACCAACTTTTTTCATTCAGATAACTATCTACTAATTCCCTTATCTGAGTATGTAAAGCCCGATGTAAAATATATGCTTTGACGATTTCGTAGTGATTATGCTCAACTAGAACTTTTTCTACCGTATCTTGCACATGTTCAACTGTTAAATCTAATCCAAGCTCTAAATGCTGATTCAATAATAGACATACTTCCTCACCAAGGTTTATTGCTAAATCATAATTATGTTGTCCAACCGATTTGACAGCTTTCCAAATGACTTCAATTATTTTCTCTTTATCAAAATCTACGATTCTGCCGTCTCGCTTCTTTATCTTAATATTTTCTAATTGATGAATAGGTGGATATAAGCTGTCCACTCTGTAGTTCCCTCTCAATGCTGATATTATAGCAAAAATCATTTAAAGTATTTTATCTATTTTTTTAGTCTTCTGGTCAATTTCAAGAATAAGAATATACTAAAGATACAGTTGAAGTGTAGTATCCTCTTGCGAGTAGAAACAATATTGTTTAGATAACTTTGTTAACGAAGCCATTCTGTGTATGTTAGTTAGAGAATGTCTTATTAAGGTTACAGATTTATTTTATCTAGACGAGGTTAATTCGGAAGTGTAGCTTTGAGTAGGGAAGTATCAAAAATACAATTTTCGGATAGAATAAACAGATTAGGAACTGAAACTGCATTTGATGTCCTTGCAAAAGTCACAGAATTACGTGCACAGGGAAGGGACATTATCTCTTTTTCTATTGGGGAACCCGATTTTAATACGGCAGATAATATTAAAACTGCAGCCAAACTCGCACTCGATAAAAATGAAACTCATTATAAACCAGCTAACGGAATTCCGGAACTTAGAGAGGCTATAGCTGAACACTCTTTCAAATTAAGAAAAATTAAAGTCGATTCAAACGAAGTAGTAGTAACTCCTGGTGCAAAACCTATTCTTTTCCATACAATGCTTGCCCTCATCGATGAGGGAGATGAAGTAATTTATCCAAATCCTGGGTTTCCAATTTATGAATCACTAATCAATTTCTTACAAGCTAAACCAGTTCCTCTACCATTATTAGAAGAAAAAGAATTTTCATTTGATATAGATGAATTAAGAGGTCTGGTATCTCCTAAAACAAAGTTAATCGTAATAAATTCTCCACACAATCCAACGGGGGGAATCTTGTCTAAAAGTGATCTCAATGTCATAGCTGAGCTTGCAGTAAAAAATGATATTTATGTGCTTTCAGATGAAGTGTACCATAGATTTGTTTTTGAGGAACCATTCAATAGTATTTATTCATTTCCTAATATGAAAGAAAGAACTATAGTAGTTGATGGTTGTTCCAAAACATATGCAATGACAGGGTGGAGAATAGGGTGGGGTCTTATGCCAGAAGAATTAGCTAAAGTTGTAACTAAGCTAGTGATAAATTCGGATTCATGTACTGCAGCATTTACTCAATATGCTGCTATAGAAGCGTTAAAAGGAAATCAAGATGAATCCTACCGAATGGCGAAAGAATTTAGGTTAAGAAGAGATTTTATCGTTGATCGATTAAATAATATTAATGGAATAAAATGCCTCAAAGGTAAAGGAGCTTTTTATGTATTTCCTAATGTGACACAAGTGTGTAAAAATCTTGGTTTAAAAGATTCCGAAGAGTTACAAGATTATCTGCTTTATAAAGCTGGAGTAGCAGTATTAGCAAGAACCTGCTTTGGATCAAAAAATATTAACGAAAATGAAGAATATATTAGAATGTCATACTCAACATCTATAGAACAAATTAAAGAGGGCATAAAAAGAATGAAATCAGCTATTGAATCAAAATAATTAATATGTCTATGAGATTTAAAAAGTATACTTAATAATCGATGAGATACTTTCAGAGATTATCGGTGTCTACCTTATTCCTACTAATAAATCTATTTTCACTCTAAGTTAGCAGACCTTCAATCTTGATTATGGTGGACCAAGCGTGATACGCAACATTTTTACAGCTAAAACCGGGTACAAAATTAATGAAGATACCACATGTTTTACATCAATCGTGCATCTTAATTTGAACCATTAGCTAGCTAGCAACAAATGTTCATACCAAAATATTAGTTTGGTGATATGAAGACAATTTTGAAAAAAATATAAGTGAAAGCGATTTGTTAAACATATAAACGCCCATCTCTATTAATAATATTCCTTGTAAGAGATGATAAAAATGATGCAGCTGAAACTACATGCGTTTATTCAAGGTTAAGTGATTTTGCTGGGTAAAAAACTTCAATTTAATTTTGAGGCGAAAATGGATGAGAGCAAGATTCCAAAGAAAATCTTGGATATTTTGAGGAAGGGTATAGGATACATGCACTTCCATCAAACATGCCCTTTGAGTCGAGGTTCGAGTTTCAACGGTATATGTTTAATTTATCTGTTGGGTTAGTTCGTTGATGAATAATAGCCTCTTTAAAAGAATTCCGTCAAGATACCGGTCTGCTCTAGTTTTCTTCCTATGGATCGTAGTTCTCGTCGGGATATGGTTGGTCGAACAAGATGTTGGAGAGGTATTCACCACTACAACAGATTCGTTTCCTCAATGGTTAAGGCAATGGGATCTTGTTGGATTTGAAGCATTGAACGAATGGTTAGCCTCATCTTATCTTGATTTTATTATGTTGGTCATTACCCATCTAGGTTCAACAATCTTCCTGTTCTTTGTATCTGCCTGCCTGTGGATATTGAGAAGGAGACGGGAGGCTGTGCTTCTAGCTGTCGGAGTGATCGTTGGAAGTTTGATAATCCTACCCATCAAGACGATATTTCCAACATCACGACCATATTTAGTTGTGCCAGGAGCAAGAGCGCTAGACATAGAAGGTGGAGGAAGCTTTCCAAGTGGTCATTCAAAGAATGGATTCACATGTGCAGTGATTCTCGGGTCCGAGTGGAATAAGATGAAAATACCATTCTACATCTTAGCATTCTTGATAGCGGTCAGCAGGGTATACGTTGGGGTGCACTGGCCGTCCGATGTTGTCGTCGGTTCGATCGTCGGATGGATCGTAGGTAAGTTGACGGTCAGGTACGAAACGAATATAATGACTATTCTGAATAAAGTCACACAATCAAGATTTCTATATCAGCATGATAGATTTTGAAATATCAAAAAAGGCTCGTTCCAATGGAGGAAAAATGTTTGGAAGAAATAAGAAAATTGATACACATTGCAGGAATCTTCACCATAATCCTTGCAGAAATGCTTGGCACACTATTTCTGTCCTCGATAATCCTTTGCATTACCACGATCTACCTTATCTCTGAATATCTGAGACTTCACGGAAGGAGCCTCCCCATTATAACAAGAATTACAGGACTAGCAGCTCGTGGAGAAGAATCGTCAGACTGGATTCTTCGCCCGGTCTCTTATGCCGTTGGGATAGTGATTGCTATTAACCTCTTTCCAAAGCCAGTAAACTATGTGGCAGTATGTGCCTTAACTTTGGCAGACGGTTTTGCATCTTTGGTAGGCACAAGATTTGGACACCATAATTTGCCATACAATCGAAAAAAGACGTTTGAAGGGTCGACCTCATTTTTCATAATCAGCTTACTAT
>CAZAXO010000039.1:0-13991 GCA_964489085.1 uncultured Candidatus Bathyarchaeia archaeon | reverse complement strand
GGTTCATTCACTTCCTGATACCCACGAATATCCTGATCTTTCTTCTCAAGAATTATTAGTTAAAATTACAATCATTTTTGTAGAGGAAGGAAAGCAAATAATAAAAAATATGACAACTCCATTCAATGTCCAAGCTGATAAAGGAAGTATAGCTACTCTTACTGTATTATCTGTACCCTTTTCTTATGCATGGCACGAATGGGATGATTATGGTTTCGGGAGGGCATCTTCGCAAAATATCGAGTTAATTCTTAATGAGGATCATATAGCTATTGCATATTTCTCAAAAATGAACACATCAGATAGCTCAATCCTTGAAATTCATGCCCATCCTAAAGAAATAATTTATCCTAATGAGCCTGAAATAGAACTTCCTCTAACATTGAAAGTTAATTATACTTGGAACCAAACAACTTATACTAATGAAGTAGTAACTATAGAGACGACTCCTGTACAATTATTAATTGAACCTAACTCAACATCAGTAATCACAGTAGTCTCACTTCCAGAAGGATATACTTGGGTAGGATGGGAGACTGAAAGCGACGCTTTAACTTCGAATCATACTTTCGTAATAACAATACAGAATAAAACAAAGACAGTACTTATTGCCTATCTCAAACCAATTGATCGATCCATAGGAAATATAGAGTTAATAGTTGAACCTGAACTTATTATTTTTATTCCAGGTCAAACAGCGTATTTCACGATTCATGTGCAACCATTGAATGGTTTCAATGATGAAGTACTATTAAAAGTTATAGCTCCTCCTGAAGTGACAATAATCTTAACACCAGAAAGATTGACTCCTCCAAACACAGCTACATTAAAGGTGACTACGGATAAGATGAAATCTTATGATCAAATACTGATCCTCATAGAGGGAGTATATCATAACTCTACAGCAAAGGCGTTAATTACATTACAAGCTTGGACTATACCAGGGTACACAATTCCCACCTTACTTGTGGGACTTTTCATGGCTTCAACAATACTTTACTGGAAAAAAAATTGTAAATTCTGTTCCAATTATTTTATTAGATACTAATCCATTGCATATCGATGAATATCCTTTAAAGTTTTTACAGAAGATTATTTTAAAGACAGATTTTTTTACGATTATAAGAAAATGTTTTAAAGAAAGACTATTAGATACTCTTTTACATACAAGTGATCTTTATGAAGCTGTGGGTCGGTAGATTATTACTGGTCTGTTCAGCTATATTAGTTATCATTTCTATCTCATCAGCAATGCATTATCCATCTTTTAACACTATTACTACTAAAACGTATTCTACAACGGAGACTTATAATGTGGAGGAGATTGTAACTTCTTCTACTTATGTTACGGTTGTTCAAGAGATTACTTTGAGTCACTTAACTACTCGTTCTCTATATGAGTTTTCTAGTAATTTTGATGATGAATTCTTTGCGTTGGGTATGCCTGTATCATTTGAAACGGTCGTGGAGACGATCAAAAAAACGTATAGTTATACAACAGGGAGTTATGACAAAAGTTACTTTACACTTATTAATGATAAAATTAATCCAATTTTAGTTGAAACGGTATTGATAAATACCCAATCCTTTTTTCCACCATGGATTGTTATTCCATGTATTATAACCGCTATTGGATTAGTGTCTGCCTTTATATTGATGAAATATAGGCCCATAAATCGTTCTATGAATGACTTAGGAGTATTATTGTTAGAGGATAAATACTATTGTCGAGAGGAACTTATTGGAAAAAAAGTTTTTAATTCCAAAGCAATGAAAATTGGTGACGTCATTAATGTAGGGTACTCGAAAAATGGTCAAGTAGCATTAGCGGTGCAGATAGCGAAAGATAATATAAAAATAATTTCATTTAAACAAATTAATTTTATTGGAGATATAATTCTTTTATCATCTAAAGCAGAACGAGAAAAAGAGTTTAAAGATTTTAAGCGTTCAAGACTGTCAGAAAAAGATGATAACTTCCTTGATAATTTCTTTCACGCAGATTAAGTATACCATCTTAAAAACGAACTATTATATCTCCTTCTACTAAGTAACTATACAGAATTAATAACTTATTTTCTATCGATCTTTTTTTGTAGTAGCGTCATAATAACCGTATTCCATTAATAAGTGTCTTACTGCTGCAGTGATAACATCTGCTTTACTATCAAAACCCATACTAGCGGCTTGTTTTGTATTCAAGAAATCTTCTACTGTTTCAGCCATACCTCTCGGTATCCTCACAGTCATATGCCGTTTAAATACTATACTTTGATATTGTTCAGAGATTTGCATTGTTCTTTATCTTTCATATATTCTCTTAAATTTGTGTATAAATCTTTCATCTCTACTAATATAGATTGCACTGGAACATAACGTTTAAATATTAGAAAATTTTTTCGAAAATAGTCACATATTTGTTACATATCTAATTTATTATGTGTCATATATGTAACACATGTGACATAACGCTATAATTGTTTTTTACTACTCTCTCAGGTTTAGAGAGGCAAAGTGATTGCAATCACTTTTATCTTCGTTAGAAGCAAATTATAAGAAAAGGTTAGATTTTAACAGAGATTCTGAAGGATTAAATTTTTTTATTAAGATGATCGGATCAGTTACTCTAACCTATGCCAGAAAATATCAGTCAATGCCTCTCATGGAAACGAGATATACAATAAATAAATCTATACATATTTTCGAAGACTATCTTATTGCATTTTTAAGTAATACATATTGTATGAATGCAACAGAAATGATCACAAAGAGATTAATGAAAAAGAAACATTACGTCTACGCTTCATTTTTGGGAGTATTAAGCTCATTTCCTATTTTAAAAGGAAATGTTCCCTCTCAAGAGATACTTAAAGCTGTTATGGCAAAAGTTGCAGAGATAGTTAGTATAAAATCGCTTGACAATATAAACGATGTTTTTCATTCACATAAAGATGCAATTACATCACTAAAAATTCAACATCAAGCTTTTACATCTAATACTTTCACATTGCAGAATAGATCCGATGATATCGGAAGATCCGAAAATTCTATGTATCAACTAGCTCACTTTACTAATCAGTTAGTAAGTAAGGTCACTAATAGAGAAAGACCAATGTTTACCCTATATCTTAACGATTTTAAAAAATATATAAATGGACAAAGTCATTCATTCGATCAAAAGATTGGAAATGATATTCATATAAATTTACGTGATTTTCTTATAGATATTAATGAAAAAGCTGTAGGTCAGATTTGGACAGCAGTCGACTTATGTTTCCTTAATTCGTTTTGGTATCTAGATACTGATGATATTAAAACGATTTGGCATATAAAAAAGGCTGTAGATCTTATTTTTAAAGGATGCAATGTTTATGATGATATATCAGATTTAGAAGTCGATATTCATGATAAGATTCTAAACAGCGTCATATTATTAGCTTTAGATAAAGGTCTTTGTGATAAAGGCGATATTTATAATGATCCTATGAAATTAAAATCTAAACTTGAACAAGAAGGAGTTATTTATTTAACGCTAGAATTGGGAAATCTTATGTTTTTAAAGGGTTTAGAAGAACTTAAAAAGGCAAAAGATTATTCGAGTAGGATTGATATTAACGCTCTAATTTTCAGTGCGCACGTTCTCCGATTATTTGCTTTAAAAAAATGGCTTATGAGCCAAAATAATCTGTTGAAGTTTCTTGATTCATATACATCAAGTGTCTCTGATGAAATTATGGAATATTCAGAATATATAAGTTTTGAATAATTAAATCACGATACTGATAATTGATAACATAAATTGAGCGTAACAAAAGTGATTATGATAGGCAAGATACGCCTTATTACTTTTGGAATAAATCTCATAATACCTACACTACAAATAGCAATTCCTCCAACTGCAGCAATAAATGCTAACAAAACTATTCTAAAAATAGGTGTGACGTTACTTAAAAAATACAGTGCATAATATGACAGAACAATGCTAAGAGTCATAAAAGCAGGTACTATCGAAACAACACTAATCGGTATAAAACCGATTTTCTCTTTATTACTCGTATAATGCCATAATCTCATCCTAATCAACAAGTTATCAATAACCAATTCTATAACCACTGAGAAGATTAGAATTAAACCTATAATATGGAAATGGGACGTTAACGAAAACCATTCAATAAATTTTTTTGATCCAAGAAAAGAAATATAATAAAACCAGAAATATCCAAAAACAACTGCTAACGGTGGGTATCCTCTTACCGGGATCTTTAGTTTGAATCTATCATATGAATAACGATATTTGCCTAATTTGTGGAAGAGATATTCAAGGGTGATACCTTGAGCTGTAGATGTAGCAAATAATGTTATTATATTATAATCGTTTCTACCAAGAGTGATGAGAATTACTGTACAGAGAATTGAGAATAATTCGAACAATCTAGAAACAGTTGTATTGTACACCGTCATTCATCTACTAACTTATTCCCTGTATATTAAAAATGCAAGACTTCTCTCCCATCGCTTTACATTGTATTTCGTGGCATTCAAATTTCCTTTTAAATAGAATGCCACATGCTCCAGTTACTGTTCCTTCTAAGATATGGCAGACTGGATGATCTGTTTTCACCCCTGTACATATAAAACAATCATTGATAGTCATCAAATACTTTGCGTCATCCACTTTCTCTATTTTTGGTGTTAAACGGTAACCATAGTTAAGAGATATTGTAACTAATTTTGGCAGATACTTTAAATCAAATTTTAATTTTGGGCTTTCTTTGTTTCTGATTAATTTATTAATTGCTGTTGTTCTAGAAGCCATATCTTGAAATTGTTTCTCTAATTCTGGTAAAAGCGTGTTAATTTCTTTCAAAGTATATCGTTCAGATGTAAACGCTGTAACTGATTGTCGTAAATAATCATAAACATCCAAAGGAATCGATTTCGGACGATGAGTTAATAAAGGTAAAGATAAGCTTGTAGGCATTATCATCGCTATCTGCGTCTTAAAGTTTAAAGTATTAGATAATCGAGGTAGTGGTTGAGGTTCTATTTTTACTAAATTGATGTATCCGCGAATATTCCATATTGCCAATTTTTTGATTAATTCATTGAATTTCTCAGGGAATAATTGTGATACTTGAGTTAACTGCGTTTCTGATATCTGTGATAGAAGCCATTTATCAAATATGTTTAAGCCAATTGGCTCGATATTACTTTTCGATATCTTTAAAAATGTAATATTTTCGTTTATATAGGTTATTCGTTCATTAATCTCTTTTGCTGTTTCTTTTGGGAGAGTCTCAGTAAACTCATCACCCCATTTAACTAACATTTTGTCGTCTCTATGAATAAATGGGAAATAAATCATATGATATTTAGGTTTACACTCTCCTAGCATACTAAATTGTGGATATTTATGCTCTTTTTGAAAATCAATCTCTATACAACCTGACATTAATGCTTGCATCTTTTTTTCAAAATCTGGAAATGTACCTCTCGCCAAAAGGTATACATCTAATAGTTCTGTGTCATGAACTTGTTCCTGCCAGTGCTGTACCACTTTTAATACTCTATCCTCATCTTCTCGTATCAGAATTTGAGGAAGATAATTATGGAGTAAAATGGCATGATTTTTCATTGCTTTCTTTATCTGCTCAATTTCTACACTCAATGAAGTTAAATCTGAAAGTCGAACCAAGTCAAGTCTATGAAATTTATATATTTCATCAAGGAATTCACTTGTTATGATCATATATGGTCTATCTGAATTTTTAAAAAGAGTATTTGCAAAACGAAAAGCTCCAAAATGTGTTGAATCGAATATTAAAATAGATGATCCTTCTCTTAGATCTGAGATTTCGTCGAATATCTCATGACCAGTCAGAATTTTTCTTCGATTCATTTTGAGGGCATTCCTAATTAATCATATTGATATCAAATTCTTTTTATTATTTAATCTGTTGATTTGATTGAAGCAGAACCTAAAGATCAGCATTTTTAAATAGAGTTGTTAATAAAGAAATGTTCTTGGATCATTGAACTGAAACGTATTTTATTTTAACTCATTAATATCTTCTTTCCAAGTATTACTTTCTTCATAAATCGAACAGTTGCCTAAAAAAACAGATATGAATATGAGAAAAGTTAAGTACTATAAAAAAAACTATTTATTAAAATATTTAAGATTTTGTCTCTTCAGTTCTTTCGAGAATATCTTTTGAAATATCTTTCAGACTACGTCCTTCGACATCTATTCCCATCTTTTTTGCTGTTTCAACTATATTTTTCTTTTCTTGGTCTGTAACTTTTCCCTCTTTTTCTGGTTCCTCCGGTGGACTCTCAGTTGCTTTTCGATATTGTTTAACAGCATCGCCAACAGATCGCGCTAATTCTGGTAGTTTCTTACCACCGAATAGTATTAATATTACGACTAATATGAGACCTATCTCCCATGGACCTAAGAAAGCCATTTTATTTTCCGTCTCCTTTAAATTCTAAGTAAGAATATAATCACTTTTAAAGGTTGAGGATATAGTCCTTAACAGGTTATATACTTTCTTAGAAGCTCCTACCTAATCTTCAACTGTAAAATCAGGAGTTATATTATTAAGAATTTAAACCTGATAAGTAGATCAATTCACATAGATAGCCTTAAGTCCTAGCTAATTAGAAATTTTTCCCAATCTTCAATTTAAGAATAAAAGAAAACCTTTTCAAATTAAGTTTATCGAAGAGCAGCCCACTGATAATTTTTCTGATTTTCCATGAATAAAATATGGATATGATCTATAATTGAAAATTGATACACAATTTTATACATATACTAAATATGACAACTATTTTCAAAAAATATTTTTCATTAATAATTGGCGCCGGGAGAGGGATTCGAACCCACGAGGCCCGTAAGGGCCACAGGCTTACTATATACGGTTTCACATAGATTGATGTATTCAAGGCCTGCGCCTTTGAACCTTATTACGTTAGTCCACTCGGCCATCCCGGCTTAATACATTGAAAATGCTTCGTAAATTAAAGGTTTATCTCAAATACCTTACAATTATGGAAAAATTTATAAATAATACATAAAAAGGAAACCACTAACTATGAAGATATGTACTATTGAATAAAGATTTAAATCTAGTTATTGCTGGAATTGGCGTAGGATCTACCTTTCGCAGTAACGCAAGGTAGTAGGATAAATAATCAAATTGATAAATAGAAGTCCATATAGTCTCAAGTACTGTTGATCCTTCACTGCAAATCTCATATGAACTCTTAAATACTAATTCATCTAAGAATTTCTTTAATGAGTTAAGAATAGTACTTTCAATTTTATTTTCTAGAGAATCTCGGATAATTAAGAATGTTTGTCTATCTGCCTTATTGAGTTCAAGCAAAGATTCGATTTCATTATGACATAATTCTGGAATGCTATTAAACGTAGCTGGTATTTTTGCATTTTCATTCAATTGGCATTTTCCTCTTCGAGCAACACTCTCAAGACGATAAAGAGCATAAACTGAAACCGAGGTATTAATAATCTTATGAGCTAACTGTTTAATTGGGTTATCTGTTGTGGGCACACTATACCGAATTTTTTCGCGTACTTTTTCTAATTTCTGTGTAACTTGATTAATCTTGTAGGTATCTGTGAATCGAGCTTCAGATAAAAGGTATGATATGGATCCAAACATAGCTGGTAGTGCTGCTCTAGGTGGTATACCCGCATCTAATTTAATATATGGTATACTCTTCTGAAGGCATTCTCGCTCCATCTTTCCTCCCGATGTAATTGCATAAATAGGTATTTTAAGAGTTAAAGCTTCCTCCATCTGCTTTAACGTTTCAAAAGTATTACCTGAATAACTAATTACGATAACGAAATCATCTTTAGTTAAGTAATTTGCTAGTTTGTAATTCCTATTCACAAATACTTTATTAGTGTAGTTTTGTGACAGCCAATTGGATATCAGATCACCACATATGGCCGAACCTCCAACACCTAAAAATATAATTGAATTAGAAGTATCAATATTAGGTACCTCGATTCTACTTTCATATGCTGCATTAAATGTAGTCATTAAAATTTCTGGGGTAGATTCTATGTAGTTCAGCATATTTGATCTATCAATACTTCCCACTTTCGAAGAATCATCTAAAAAGCTCAATTGTTTCCCCTACACCTTTGTATTATTATATATTAGAAATAAGTAAATATTTAAGGAACTTTTTATCAATTAGATAGGGCATAATGATTAGAATCCAAAGGAAAATGAGAGAGATTACAAACTATGGGCAAACGGATTATTGTTCGAAGGCGAGGAAGGGGAACATCCATCTTCAGATCTCCAACTCATAAACGGGTTGGAAATGCGTCAATACCTCCATTAGATGCAAGAGAACTTGCTGAAAACTTTATGGGTGAAGTAAAAAATCTAATTCATGATCCAGGAAAAGGAGTTCCACTAGCCCATATAGTATTTGAAAATGGTCAATCTTGCTATCTTCCTGCTCCTGAAGGTCTTAGGATTGGTCAAGAGATAAGAAGAGGAAGTGAAGTACTTCCAAAAATAGGGAATATCTTATCTCTAAAATCTATTCCTGAAGGCGCTATGATATGTAATATAGAATTAAGAGCAGGAGATGGAGGGCGTTTAGCAAGATCTTCCGGATCTTACGCTACCGTTGTTTCACATACACCTATAGGTGTTCAATTAAAATTACCTTCTGGAAGAAGTAAATATCTTGATGAGGACTGTCGAGCGATTATTGGCGTTGTTGCAGGCGCAGGTAGAACCGATAAACCCTTCCTCAAGGCTGGTTCAAAATTCAAGTTTACAGCTGCTCGTGTCGGGAAATGGCCGAAGGTACGAGGACAAGCTATGAATGCGGTAGATCATCCTTATGGGGGGGGAAGACATCAACATGCTGGCAAACCAACAACAGTATCAAGAAATGCTCCACCAGGTAGAAAAGTTGGTAATATAGCAGCAAGAAAGACAGGACGAGTTAAAATAAGGAAGAGAGCTTAAATAAAGTGTAAATCTATTGATAAAGTATAAATTATAAAATAGAGGCGCTATCTTCAATGGTTAAGGAATTTACTTATAAGGGATATACAGTAGAACAGTTACAGAAAACTTCAATGGATCAATTCATCCAACTTTTATCTTCACGTCAAAGACGAAGTATGCTACGAGGATTAAACGAACAACAAAGAATATTATTAGAAAAGATACGAAAAGCGAAAAAAAGTCCTACAAACAAAAACTTGAAAACTCATTGTAGATCTATGGTCATACTTCCTGAGATGGTTGGATTAACTATAATGATATATAATGGGAGAGAGTACCTTTCCGTTGAGATACAATCAGAAATGATAGGTCATTTTCTCGGTGAATTTGCTCCAACTTGTAAAAAGGTGTCTCATGGTACACCTGGTATAGGCGCATCAAGATCAAGCATGTATGTACCACTTAAATAAAATCTTAATAATAGACTAATTCGATTGATCTTTCCCATACAATTAATTTTATAATCTTAGGTGTGTAGTAGTTACAAGTAAAAGCAATATACATTAATTTAATTCTTCAATGGTTTTACTTAGACTAACCCAAAAACTTTTTTAAGATGACTCATTTTTCTCAGAAGAAGTGAGAGATAAATTATGCCCCACTGGAGTTATTCGATTGAAGAACTTGATCCGGATAGAACCGTTAAATGTTCTGGAAGAGAATTAAATATATCACCTAAAGGTTCCCGTGAGATTTGTAATGCTATCAAAAATTTGAAATTGGATACAGCAAAAGAACTTCTCGAAGCAGTTATAAAAAAAGATATTCCCATTCCTTTTAGACGATATAACAAAGAAGCTGGCCATCGTCGGATGCCATTCCAAGGGAGTGTTGGGAGATATCCTATAAAAGCAGCTAAGATGATATTAAAGCTGTTAAATGAATTAGAAGCAAATGCTGAATATAAAGGATTAACCGTAGATAATATAAGAATTACACATGCTGCTGCTCAACGTGGAAGAAAAATAAAAAGATTTACACCAAGAGCTTTTGGTAGATCTAGTCCAAAATATAATACATTAACTCATATAGAACTGATAGGATATGAAATTATATAAATATGAGACACCTTGATATTATTCGTTTAAACAGATGAAAACCAAATTATCAATTATCTAATCTATCACATTTATCAATTAAAAGCGATAGATTAAAAAGATTGGTTTTCATATTGGATAATTCTCATGAATTAGACTATACTTTAGGATAATATGCGTAGGAAGAGACATTATGTCTGTAAATAAATACTTCATTAAAGAAAGTTTGAAAAGACATCATATAGATGATTACCTATCTCATGAGCTTAAGAGAGCTGGTTATAGTAAATGTGAATTAGCTAAAACTCCACTTGGTATGAGTGTTATCATTTACGCTGCGAGACCTGGAATGGTCATAGGAAGACGTGGTCAAAGCATTAGAGACTTAACCAGAATACTTGACGAGAAATTTAACTTGGAAAATCCACAAATCTCAGTGGCTCCAATAGATGTGCCAGAACTTGATCCTAAAGTAATGGCAGGACAAGTTACCTCTGCGTTGGAACGAGGAATTCATTTCAGAAGAGCTGCTTATTGGGCTTTGAGAAGAATTATGGAAGCTTCTGCTTTAGGTGCAGAGATAATTGTAAAAGGGAAGCTTTCAACAGATCGAGGTAGATACGAGAAATATCGAGAGGGATATCTTCCTAAAGCTGGTGATCCAATTTTAAAGCAATTGAGAACAGCAGTTGCTTATACACAACTTAAACCAGGAATTATTGGTGTCAAAACAAGTATTTTACCACCCAATGCAAAGTTTCCTGATAAACCAATTATTAAAAATGATAGACATAAAAATGATAAGGAGAAAACCATGGTCCAAGAAAGTATAGAAAAGGAACCAAAAAAAAGGAATAAAAAAAGAAAGGGAGGCAACGAATCTGCCCCTGTTGAGGATAAAGGAAATTAGAAGTATGAAATCAGAGGAAAGACTTGAAAAAGTACAAGAATTACGGGTTGAATTAAGTAAACTAAGGACGACTATTGAGGCTGGTGGTACTGTAGAAAATCCTGCTAGAAGTAAAGAAATAAAACGTACGATAGCTAAGATATTAACAATCCAGAGAGAAGGAGAACAAGATTGAATACATTAAATCTAAAAAACTTTGTGCATCATGAACTCATTGGACTAAATATGAGAGTCGTCTCTACGAAAGATAATACGTTAAGGGGAGTAAAAGGTAAGATAATAGATGAAACTAGAAATACTTTTCAAATAGAAATTAATTCGAGATCAAGAAAAAAAATTATCATACCTAAAAATATAACAGCTTTCTCCTTTCAGATACCTGGTGGAAACGAAGTATTCATTAATGGTCCGATATTAGTTGGGAAACCTCAAGACAGACTTAAAATGAGGCAAAGAATATGGTAACTAGAAATATTGGATTAGAATTAACTCCACCAAAAAGTAGTTGTGATGACGATTTTTGCCCTTATCACGGTAATCTTACTATCAGAGGACGTATATTAACCGGTAGAGTTGCAAGTGATAAAATGAAGAAACTGGTTACTGTTGAAAAAGAATATTTACACCATATAAAAAAGTATAATCGATATGAGAAACGACGCACTAAAATATCAGCCCACAATCCTCCTTGTATAGCAGCTGTGGTCGGAGATATTGTTACATTAGCTGAATGTAGACCACTAACAAAAACTATATCATTTGTGGTTGTCCAGAAAAATTAGAATGTAATAAATTTACCTACACAAAGAATATAAAAATTACTTTAAAATAAGAACATATAAGTAAAGAGGAATAATATTGCCCGGTGTAAAATCGCGAGCAGGTACTGCACGAGGTGTAGAATATGTACCTCGAATAACACGAGCATTACCTGCTGGCGCTAAATTGGTATGCACCGACAATACAGGTGCAAAAGTGCTACGTCTTTTAACGGTCGATGGCTATAAAGCGCGCCTTAGACGCATACCAACTGCATGTGTTGGAGAAATGGTTAAGGTATCTGTCGTTAAAGGCCCCCCCGATCTCAGACGACAAATTTTAGCTGGTATAATCGTGAGACAGAAAAAACCATATCGCCGTAAGAATGGATCATGGATACAATTTGAAGATAACGCTGCAATTCTTATGACCCCAGAAGGAAATATAAAAGGAACTGAAATAAAAGGTCCAATAGCTCGAGAAGCAGCTGAACGATGGCCAAGAATAGCTGCTGCAGCTAGTACGATAATTTAACCATTTTGTTTTCGGAATTTCAATTACTATAAATGATGAGTAAAATAAAACTACCTTTTCATTATGGTTTTCTGGATTAGGAATATGAATGATCTAAAATAAGTAATTAATTTTTTTTAAATTGCAGAAAAAAGCTTTAAGCAAGAATGTATACCCCAATTTAAATCTATTCCCCTTCTTAATGGTAAGGTGTGAAAATTGAATAATACTACGATACAAGTAGCTGAAAAAAATCCAATGAAGAACGTTACTATAGGTAAAGTAGTCGTTAATATCACTGTAGGAAAATCAGGGGAGTCTTTAGATAAAGCATCTCGTATTCTTGATGAATTGACAGCTCATAAATCTTATCAGAGAAAAGCAAAGCAAACAATAAAGACTTTTGGAATACGGAAAGGAGAACCTATTGCGTGTATGGTAACATTGAGGAAAAAAGATGCTGAAACTTTCTTAAATAGAGCTTTAGAAGCAATAGGTAGAAAACTAAAAAACTCATCCTTTGATAAAGAGGGGAATGTATCATTTGGATTAAAGGAGCATATTGAAATACCTGGAGCTAAATATGATCCAGAACTTGGAATAATTGGAATGAATATTAATATATCACTTGAACGACTTGGATATAGAATAAAAAAGCGTCGTAGATGTCGGTCCATTATCAGTTCATCTCATAAAGTTACCGATCAAGATGCTATGGAATTCATGAAGGAACAGTTCGCAGTAGAAGTAGGAGGCTAAATAAGAAGTTGGCAAAATATAAACTAAAAAAAGAAAGAAAGTTTGGTAAAGGAGCTCATCCATGTCTACGATGTGGTCAACAAGGGGCGATCATTAGAAGATATAATCTAAATATCTGTAGACAATGTTTCAGAGAAATAGCAAAGAATCTAGGATTTGAGAAATATTCATAGAGCAATATTGTATACTAGATTACGGATGTTATTGAAAGTAATAAATCGCAAATTCATGAGGAATAAGCTTTGAGTGTTCAAATAAGTATAGAAGAAAGGGAGATAAATATACCCGAAGATGTTGAAGTTCTCTTACAAGATAAGATCATTGAAATTAAAGGAGAGAGGGGATCATTAAGACAGGATTTCTCTCATGCTTCTGTAGAAATAGAACATATTAAGAAATATCTTAAAGTATATGTTATATGTCCGCGCAAACATGAACGTGCTTTAGTTGGGACTATTACATCCCATATAAATAACATGATAAAAGGAGTTACACAAGGTTTCACTTACAAACTTAAAATAGTATATGCACATTTTCCTATGTCTGTTAAAGTTGATAAATCTCAAAAAAAGGTCATTATCGAGAACTTTATGGGTGAGAAAGCTCCTCGAAAGGCTCACATAACTGGAAATGTAAATGTAGAAATATCTGGTGAGGATATTATAGTAAATGGAATAGATCTACAAGGAGTAAGTCAAACAGCAGCCAATATAGAAGAGACAACAAAAGTGAAAAAAAAGGATCTTCGAGTATTCTTAGATGGAATATACGTTTATAATAAGAAGTGAAACAGAGATGCCAAGTAAAAGAATTAAATTTCGACGGATTGAAAGTTGGCGTTATAAACGTGTTGGAGAAAAGTGGCTGAGACCGAAAGGGGGAGCAAGCCGCATGAGGAAAAAAATGAAAGGATGGCCGCGTGTTGTATCAATAGGATATGGT
>CAZAXO010000038.1:0-14126 GCA_964489085.1 uncultured Candidatus Bathyarchaeia archaeon | reverse complement strand
ACTCAGGAGTATCGAGCGGAGAAAGCAGCTGAGGCATTGAAGAAGATGGTATCGCCTATAGCAACGGTAATTCGAGACGGAGAAGACCAGCAGATAGATGCAAAAGAACTTGTCCCTGGAGATATAATAAAGATATCAGCAGGAGATAGGATAGCAGGTGATGCAAGACTATTTAAAGTAGATAGTCTTCAAATCGATGAAGCACCCCTGACAGGAGAATCAGCTGCTGTTGAGAAAGAAACAGAAAAACAGGATCAGGGCACATCTCTTGCAGATCGGAGAAACATGGTCTATTCAGGAACAGTAGCAACATATGGAAAAGGATTAGGAATAGTCGTAGCAACTGGAATGACATCTGAATTTGGAAAGATTGCCGGTATGCTCCAAGAAGTAGAGGAAGAACAAACACCCTTACAACGAAGAATGTTAGAAATAGGGAAATGGCTTATCGCAGTATCGATCCTAGTAGTTAGTATCGTAACCGGTATGGGAATTGTCCGGGGATATCAACTTTTTGAGATGTTTCTGTGGGGTGTCAGCCTCGCAGTTGCTGCGGTGCCAGAAGCTCTTCCCGCTGTTGTGACAGGGAGCTTAGCAATCGGTATGAGAAAGATGGCTGAACAGAAAGCGATCGTGAAAAAACTTACGGCTGTTGAAACACTAGGAAGCACTACGATAATATGTTCTGATAAGACAGGCACCCTAACAAGAGGTGAGATGACGGTTCGAAAGATCTACTATAGTGGAGATCTATTCAATGTCGAAGGTAGCGGCTATAAACCAAAAGGAAAAATTGAAAGAATTAAAACGATACAGAAAAGTAATCTTGCTCGAATCGCCGCTTTATGTAATGATTCACAGTTAAAAGAAGAGAAGGGAAACTATTGGATTCAAGGCCAACCTACAGAAGGATCTCTCCTTGTTATGGCGAAGAAAATAGGCGAAATCCCTGAACAATTAAGAAAGGAGTTCCCACGAATTGCGGAAATTCCCTTCAGTTCAGAGAGAAAACGTATGACTACAATACACCGACAAAGTAATAGGAAGATTACCGCTGCAATGAAAGGAGCCCCAGAGATAGTCTTGAATTTATGTAATAAAGTAGAAGAAGATGGAGACATTAAAACCCTCGGAGAAGAAAAAAGACAACAGATACTGAATATGAACAATGAATTAGCAAGCCACGCTCTCAGAGTTATCGCCTTAGCTTATAAGGAACTTCCATCTAACCAAAAGGAGTTTTCAGATAAAGATGAAAACAATTTTATCTTTATTGGTTTAGTGGGTATGATTGATCCTCCCAGGAAAGAAGCGAAAGACTCTATTAGACAATGTAAGAAAGCGGGGATACGTGTGATAATGATTACCGGTGATAACAAGCTAACAGCTCTCTCTATAGCAAAGGAATTAGATATAACAAGGAATGATGAAGTGATCGATGGACTTGAATTATCAAAGATGTCAGACGAAGAGCTTAGAAAACATTTATACCATACAAATGTGTTTGCACGAATCTCTCCAGAACATAAGATGCGTATTGTAGGCATCCTAAAAGAAGAGGGAGAAATTGTAGCAGTTACCGGTGATGGCGTCAACGATGCTCCTGCCCTAAAGAACAGTGACATTGGAGTGGCAATGGGTATTACAGGGACAGAAGTAACGAAAGAAGCGTCAGATTTAGTGTTAATGGATGATAACTTTGCCACAATAGTATCCGCTGTAGAAAGGGGAAGAGGTACCTTTGATAACATAAAAAAATATCTTACCTTTCTTCTCTCAGCCAATACTGGAGAAATCTTAATTATGTTTATAGCAGGGCTCATGGGATTGCCTCTGCCTCTGATAGCCCTTCAAATCCTCTGGGTGAATTTAGTGACAGATGGGTTGCCTGCTATTGCCTTAGGAGTAGATCCTGCTGAACCTGATGTCATGGAAAGACCTCCCCGCTCCCCAAGAGCTAGTGTCTTTGATAATAACGTAAAATTACTCATATTTGCAGTAGGAATCCTAATGGCAATCATTTGTCTAATCATCTTCAAATGGTACCTCCACATACCAGGATCTATAGTTAAATCTCAGACAATAGTGTTTACTTACATCGTTATGTTTGAAATGGTTTTAGCCTTCAATTGTCGCTCTACACGGTATTCACTAACAAAAATTAACCCCTTTAAAAATAAATACTTAATCCTCGCCGTTGCATCATCTATTATCTTACAACTAATTGTAATCTATACTCCTGCTTTAAATGAGATATTTAATACAACAGCTTTAAACCTTAACGATTGGGTAATAGTGATTATAGCTACTTTCCCTGCCACTATTATTGTTGAGATCTCTAAAAAAGTAAATGAAATATATCGAGAATCGACTATGACTATATAGAAAAACAGTGCCCTTTCTTTAAATACCTTTTAGTTGATCAAAGTTTGTATAATCACGGAGTAGTTGTGAATAAATTTTTTTTTAGATTTTTACTTTTTCAACGGTGAGAAGTTGAATGGGAAAGGTATTGATTACCAGAGAGGGAACGTATATATCTGATATAATGAGTAAGTGCAGTCTATCTCTTCAAAGTCATGACTCCTATTGCCTTTAGCTAGCTAGTAGGATGAGAAATGAGTTAGCAACGGCGCACGCTATTTCTTCGATGAAAAGATCTCTTTCTCAATTTGTAGAAGGAGTGTAAATTCTCTTTTAATTCTTTTCGCTTTATTTTCACTTACTTTGTATCGTTTAACTAATTCTTCTGGTGTTAAATTGAGAAGATTCTTAGCTAAAGATACATACTGCTCTTTAGAAGCATTAGACATGTATTATCTATATAATCAATTTATTTAAAAAAATTATTTCGTTACCTTTTCTTACATTCGGATCTTCGTTAATAATTATTAATAATTTTCCTAACTTGAAAGATAGAGCTAATCTGACATTGATTATCTATTAAAATTTGTTTGATTACACAATAAAAAGATAATCTATTAAAAAAAGATACTGCCCGATTCTTGAAAAATCATGTATCCAATCATTTATATTGAATAATCCCTATTAATGAGATAAGGAAGAAATTATGAGTGGAGAAGTTGTTCGCAAGATCACATTTAATGATATGGATGATTTTAAATTCAAGATAGCATTTGAAAAGTACTCCTACATCTTTAACAATTTAGATACTGAAGAAGATAAAAATAGATTAAACGAATGCATCTCTCGACTATTCAACAATGAGATAAGTTACCCTCAATTCTACAGTGAAATTAATCAATATACGCAAGGACCCAAGAAAACGTATCCATATAGGAGAACCTTAATAAAAGGAGAAAGGAAAAAGGCGTACCGCTATAAAACAAAGAAAAAGGAGCGAATAAAGAGACATAAATGATTAAGTTACCAAATGAAGAATCAGCTGAACCAATCGAACCACCTTTTTTCTTGTGAAGCAATATTATTTTGGTGAAATGTTGGAGCTTAGATTATTAAACAATTTTCCAGAATTATATCCAAATTAATCCATAATGACACCAAAATTATTCTTAGGATAAATAAAGCATAACAATGACTGTTATGGTTGTGAATAAATGTATTAAATAAAAATTTACGAACAAATGGATTATCCGAAATAGCTGGTAGCGCACGCTAGAGCTGTAATTCTCATTCATGGATACAAAGAATTATTTCTGGTGCGGGGGGGGTGGAACCCCAGCACATGTGTATCAGGAAAAATATGTATGAAGTAGATCAAAACCTTAGGTTTTCCTTTTTCTCTTCATTCCAAATAAGAATCTAAGTACGTTGATCTTACTAATTGGAACAAGTAAAAGGCTAATTATAGCAAATGATACGAGAATGATGATAAGATACTTTCCCATCACAAGTAAATTCAAACCGACAACATAGAAAGCTATTGCAACAATCACCGTTTCATGAAGAATATAGAAAGGAAGCACTAATTCATTTGACGTTTGCAAAAATCTATTATTGAAATGAAGGAATCTACGACCGAACCCAAGTATAGTCATTACCCAGCACCAACCATTAAACGTCCAAATAAGAGAGACCAGTAAATAAAATCGCTCACTGGTGATACCCTCTATTCCCAATAAGCCAAAGAGCATAATAATAAGGATACTCGTACTGATTCCCAGGATAAGTGCAGGGATTTTATTCTTATCGATAGAATATTCAAATTGTGAATCGGAAGCCAGCATATAAGCAAGTACAAAAAAAGCCAGATAGGTAGGCAGTTTCCATGCACCATAGTCGCTTGGAAACACAAAATAAGGGGGGATAGCCGCAAGATCTACTATGATGAGGGGAATCGCTAACATAAATATCCCCCCTCTTCTATCACATACCCCTGCTAGTTTTGAGATTTTTTTTCTATTCTCCTCTTTTCTTAGCCACTTAAAGAGGTGCACGGTTATCAACGAAAAAACAAAAAGCCAGAAAATATACCAGAGATATACCCCCTGATTTGAACCTGCAAAATAAGTCGGGGATAAATTGGAATCGAAGGGAAAATCCTTCAGGAAATATCTCTCAAAATAGAAGTTTTTAAATGATTCAGTAAAATAGCCGCTGAATAGGGCGCCATAATATCGGTGCACAGGAAGGATGAAGAATAGTGCAAAGATGAAGGGAATCATTAGTCGCTTGAAACGCGATGTCGCAAATTGTGTTGGATTCCGTTTAGCTAGAGAAAAATATGTTGCTATGCCTGAAATTACAAAGAACAATGGCATAATCCATCCTGACACGAAGATATTAACGATAGTAAATAGCATATCTGGTTCTGGATTCATAATATGCCATTCAATATGAATGAATGGTCTTCCGCAATGATACAAGAAAATTGTGCCCATCGCGAGAACTCTTAACCAATCAAGCCAAAACCATCGTTCATGTTTTCCAGTCTCTCTTGTTGATCCTGAATGAGATGATTTCTTAGAGGGTCTACTCATTTTTTTAACTCGCCTTTCATTCATCTTTCTATATAGTGAATGATCAATTTAAGCTAGCTAATTGAATTATCATCGAGAAGCATACGAGTAACCCATTTAGCTACGGTACCCGTTACTTGAGGACATTTATCCTTATGAGCTCCAGCTTCCTCAAACTTCTGGAAATCATCTTCATCCCAGAGATTGAAGGATCTTCCAAAGAGTTTCTCTTGAACCTCATGGCAAGTGCATCCTCCAAACTCTACTACAAATTTATCGCGTAGTTCCTTCGCTTTCTTATAGGATTTCAGAAAACGTTTACTAAAATTTTTCCTTTCTCTACCATAAAAGTGACCTAACACCATGACTCCACCGGATAAAGCACCACATGTCCCAGTTCCACTTAGTCCTCACCTCCAGCTAAACCATGAGCAGATTTCAACAATTCTTCAAGATTTAACGAAAAGACTTCACTGACTGCAGCAATCACGCATTGGGGACAATTCCCATACTTACTTTCATAGTTATACGCAAGCTGGTAGACTCGTTCCAGAATTTGTTGATCTAACATCTAAAATCAACTTCACTTATTATTATCAAATTTAAAAGAATTACTTTTATTATCTTGAATACATAAACAGCTGATGAACAAGCAAGTACCTATTACTTACAATATGATTCATGATCGTACTATCTAATAGTGTGAAATTCAAAGGAATCATCTACAATATCTTGGTATGAGAAAAATGATTATAAATAAAGCTGAAACAGTTCTCAGAGAACTAGAAAAATTGGCAGCAAACAAATCTCTTCCTATTACAGGTCCTGAGAAAGGAAAGGTATTGACACAAATTATTCGAGAAGTTCAACCTATACGCGTCTTAGAAGTGGGAACTCTAATCGGATACTCTGCTATTCTGATAGGTAAACATCTGAGACATGATGCTCACCTAATCACCCTTGAGATTCAAGCTGAAGATGCTAGGATTGCAGAAGAGAATATACAGAGAGCCGAGATTCCTCTGGTAATAGAAGTGATTATTGGAGATGCAAAAATGGTTATTCCAAAATTAAAGGGCACATTTGATCTGATCTTCATTGATGCTGAAAAAAGAGAGTATATAGATTATGTACGATTAGTTGAGAAAAAACTTCATAAAGGAAGTCTTGTAGTAGCAGATAATGTGGTAATCTTCGCAGAAGAAGTAAAAGACTACTTAGAATATGTGAGGTCTTCTGGAAAGTATAGAAGCAAATTCATTTCTGTAGGCTCTGACGGTATTGAAGTGAGTACTAAATTGTAACGATTGAAAAGCAGCCTTTACTCGCTAGCTAGAAACAAATCTGGACTAAAAAGGAAGGGTGGCATCGTATTCTTAAAAGAGAGTTCTAAATTGTCTTATGACACCTTGCCCAGCCATATGTCGGAAAATTCGTCGTTTCAATTCGTTTTTCGAAAAAATTCCATTGATTTTTCTTTTCCAAGAACCATAAAAGCTTCTATAGCATTCGTACAGTTTCTCTTGCACGTCTTTCCTAGATAATGTTTCTGTTGGCATTATAGCATGAGCCATATCATAATTCGCCCAATTCGTATCTTCGATCCATCCATTCTTTTTAGCTGTTTCATATATTTCAGTTCCCGGAAACGGGGTAAACGCAGTGAATATAGCAAAATCCGGATCCAATTCGTTAGCGAACTGCCGCAGGTTTACAATCGTTTCTTCATTGTCTTTCCGTTCACCTATCATAAACATTGCATGGGTAAAAACATCATTCTCTTTTAACAACTTCACAGCATTTATCGCATTATCTGAAGTAATCTCTTTTCTATACTTTTTAAGAGTTGAATCTCTAGGACTCTCAACTCCCATCATCACCCAGTAAAGACCAGTCTCTCGCATTTGAGAAAGGGCTTCTCTATTTCTGATTACATCATCACATCTCCATTGAATAAACCACATCAAATCGTCTCCTATCTCTCGTCGTGACAGTTCATCAGCAAGCATATGACCTCGCTTCCCGGAGCCAAAATCATCATCGGTTAACCAGATGAATCTGCTCCCATAATTCTGATAACAAAATTCTATCTCATCAGCAATCCGTTGAGGAGATTTCAATCGCCACATTCCCTGCCAATGCTTCCATTGCGTGCAAAACGTGCAGTGATGGGTACATCCTCTCGCACCTTCGATTAATGCATAAGGAGCTTTACGACCAGCCATCGCAGCAAAATGGTATTTGTTAAGGAGATCCTCCACGAAATGATACCCAGGATAAGGGAGAGTATCCAGATTCTCAATTAATGGTCTCTGAACAGTATGAACTATTTTCCCGTTATGCCTAAATGAGAGTCCTCTTATGTTTTGAAAAGATGATTTCTTCTGAGCATTAGCAACCAGTTCCACCAGGGTTTGTTCTCCTTCTCCCTGCACAATAACATCGATTGCAGGGTACGATTCCAAGCTTTCCCGGGCTGTTGCTGTGAAATGTTGCCCTCCAGTAACTGTAAGAATGTCACGATTTACTTTTTTTGCGATCTCAAGGGTTCTCACAACTCGGTAAGTATTACATGTGGCTAATGCGCTTGAAGTCACAATATCAGGATCGACTTCCTCAATTCTCTTTTCCATTCCAACCCAATCTATATGCTCAGCGTTACAGTCCAACACCTCAATCTCAACATCTTCAGACTCTCTTTCAAGGTAGGCTGCAAGCTGAAGAATCCCAAAGGGTGGAGGAACATACTCTCCCATAACAAACCATATATCTTTTGGAGGTTCAACAAATAAGACTTTCATGCAATTTTCTCCTAAACCAGGTACATTGTTAATCCCACAACAGTTCTAATCATCGATGGACTATCGTTAGTCATGAAGTTTTCAATACTATACTCAAATAAGTAGAGCACCTTAGACCGCGTGTAATAAAAAAATGTGGAGAGTTATTGCCGGCGTGTTAACCTATATAAGCTTCCTGCAATCACTATTACACCGAATAGGATTATTATGAATCCCCACACCGGTATGTCTATCTTAAATGCTTCGGAAATACCCCAAAGAATTATTATCGCACCGATGAAAAGGGCGAAAATTGCCCCACCTTGCGGAAGGCCAAAGCATTCATCTTCCTTTCGTTTATAATGCTTAGTTTCATCTGAATATAATCCTGATCCACATTTGTTACAGAATTCAGCATCTTTAGGATTCTCAGCACCACATTTAACACAA
This sequence comes from uncultured Candidatus Bathyarchaeia archaeon, assembly GCA_964489085.1. Classification (GTDB taxonomy): domain Archaea; phylum Thermoproteota; class Bathyarchaeia; order 40CM-2-53-6; family DTGE01; genus CAZAXO01. Next base: position 5,956 of record CAZAXO010000038.1, on the reverse strand, counting down.
TGAACCATTTCTTAACATCTCCTTAAATATACAAAGGTAATTTGATTTTTAAGGTTATATAATAAGATCGTCTTACTTAAACCACACTTTCAATTTACTCTTTACCTAGCACTTCTATTTTTACGACAATTCGATAAGTACAACGCTAAATTTTCCAAATATTCAGGATTTTCTGATATATTTAAATACTCAGATAATTATTACTTAACTGATTTAATTGGCAAAAAAAGATGAAGAAACACCTTGTCCTTCTTGCACAAAAGTTGAATCCATAGTAAGCGTTGATGATCGAGGTCAGATGGTACTACCCAAGGAGATAAGAGATAAAGCGAACATTCAAGCTGGAGATAAGTTGGCTGTCGTAAGCTGGGAGAAAGATGGAAAGATATGCTGTATCTCCTTGATAAAGGTTGAAAATCTTTCAGGGATGGTTTCAGGATTTCTTGATCCTATGATGAAAGAATCATCAACCAAATAATACTTAAGGAGTGGGTAAGATGGAAGATAAAAAAATACGAAAAATTGTAAGAGAAGGCTATGCTCAGGTAGCTCAAAAGGATAGTTCATGTTGCGCTTCTAGGAAGTCATGCTGCAGCAGCACAGATTCACCGCACGAGATTAGTCAGCAGATTGGATATACAAAAGAAGAGGTACAGGCTGTCCCTGAAGGAGCAAATTTAGGTTTAGGGTGTGGAAACCCCGTCGCTCTTGCTTCATTACGTGAAGGTGAAACAGTACTTGATCTTGGTGCAGGCGCAGGATTTGACTGTTTTCTAGCAGCACAAAAAGTCGGTAATAAAGGAAAAGTTATCGGCGTAGATATGACTCCTGAAATGATTGAAAAAGCACGAGAAAATGCTACGAAAGGAAACTATCCCCCGGTGGAATTTCGGCTTGGAGAGATTGAACATTTACCTGTAGCTGATAATTCAATTGATGTGATCATTTCGAATTGCGTCATTAATCTCTCACCTGACAAAGCACAGGTTTTCAACGAGGCTTTAAGGGTATTAAAACCTGGGGGACGAGTAATAGTCTCGGATATAGTATTACTAAAGGAATTACCGGATATGATAAAGGAGAGTGTTGAAGCCTATGTAGGATGTCTCTCCGGTGCTATCATGAAAGATGAGTACTTAAAACTAATAGAGCAGGCTGGTTTTATCCAAGTAAATATCCTTGATGAAAGCTCATTTCCTGTTGAGGTAATGATTAATGATCCAACGGCAAAGGCGATCATCAAAAAACTTAACATATCCTCAAAGATGGTGAATAGCCTTGGATACTCTGTTATCAGTATAAAAGTTAAGGGTGTGAAACCGACCTGAAAAAGACTATGGTGATGGGTGTTGTCCAAGTTAGACGTATCTCAACAAAATACGATTGATACCGAGTATCGTAAAATTCTTGACGATTCTTTACGGGTATTCTTTAAAGGATTTGTACGGCTAGCCCTTACCAATCCACTCCAAGCCCTTTTTTTCATTCGAATCATGAGGTGGCAAAAGAAGGCTGTTCATCTACGATCAAAATGGGAGAAGAAGGGTATTCACGTACCGCCAATACTGATCTTCATTATTACCAATAAGTGCAACCTTTACTGTAAAGGATGCTACCACCAAGCGTTACGCAGATCCTCCAAGCCAGAGATGAGTGAGGAAAAACTAAGAAGCATACTTACTGAGGCGAAGGAACTGGGAATCTCCTTTATGGTAATTGCGGGAGGTGAACCCTTAGTACGGTTAGAAATACTCGATATCATCAAGGAGTTCCCTGAAATCATTTTTCTAGTGTTCACCAACGGATTATTAATTGATGAAAAATTAAGTGCGAAATTAAAAGAGCGAAGAAACTTAGTTCCCGTGATTAGTTTAGAGGGTTACGAATCGAGTACCGATGAACGACGCGGTAAAGGAGTATATGAACGTCTCCTAAATGTAATCAAAAAGATTAAAGGCAAAAATATCTTTTGGGCCACCTCACTCACCGTAACCAATTCAAATTTCACCTCAGTATCTGATGAAAAGTTCATTAGGAAACTCGTTGATCTAGGATGCAAATTATTCTTCTTCCTTGAGTATAGTCCAATTAGAGAAGGAACCGAAGACTGGGTTCTTTCAAAAGAGCAACGAGCAAATATTACACGGTTAAGAAATTCACTTAGCTCCAAGTTTCCAGCTCTCTTTATCGCCGTACCCGGTGACGAGGAGGAAGTTGGTGGTTGTCAATCAGCCGGACGAGGATTTATCCATATTAGCGCAGATGGTGACGTTGAACCATGTCCCTTCGCCCCCTACTCCGATTCGAACCTAAGGAATACCTCACTTAAAGAAGCGTTACAATCTAACTTTTTAAAAGCAATTCGTGAAAACCGTGCTCAACTAAGTGAGGCCGAAGGAGGATGCGCCCTATGGGTGAAACGTGATTGGGTGCAGTCACTACTAAATGAACTGAAAAAATCAATCATTGGTAAGGAGGTGGAAACTTGAATGCGATAGTTATTTACCATACCAACTTCGGAAATACCGAGAAGATTGCGAAAGCATTAGCTAATGGAATTAAAGAGCAAGGAGTAACCGTTGACTGTTGTAGAGTCGAAGATGTTGATGCATCCAAACCGAATAAGTATGACTTATTGTCATTTGGTGCTCCAACACATATGTTCGGCATATCAAAGCCTATGAAGAACCTGCTCAATACCCTTAAACAAGCTGGTCTTGAGGGAAAGAAAGCTTTTGCATTTGACACAAAATATAAAGGTCGATTCACCGGAAGTGCAGGGAAAGGCATTGAAAAAAAGTTGAAGCAGCTTAACATGGAGATCGTTAAATCCTATACCTCAGGAATTGTCAAAGGAAATAGGGGTCCTCTCCAGGAAGGTATGGAAGAGACCTTTAAACAAGTTGGCGTAGACTTGGCTAAGTCATAATCCTTTACTGGTGGTACCTTCAATGCCTAAGTGAGGATGGAGAATGGAACTCACCTACTTCATTATCGGCCCCAGTATAATCGGCGTCTTATCTCTGATACTTGTCCTTGTTGTACTCACTGAGAAGAATATTCCATCTATTTCGGGAGATCGAGGGGCCTTCGTTGCTCTTTCGATTATGAATTATGCTATGTGTGCTGTTGGCCCGCTTCCCTGGACCAAGTCAAATGAATGGTTAAGCTCATTCAATCTTGCATTATATGTAATCGGAATATTTGCACTAGTATTTATTATAGTCATTACTACTGCTAAAACAGTACCGCTGCCGTTAGTTTCAACCTATAGAACAGCCTTTATTACCCTAGCGATTATCATCCTCTCAAAATGGGCATTGTTTACGATACAATACACTATCTTAACTTAACTAATCATTAGAATGATGATTAGAGTCTATGGCGTCCATAAGCCGTTGTAATAACAAAGAATGCACCAGCCACCCAGAATATATACCCCGCCCAGAGAGTGATGTAAGAAAGGGCAGTCCCAAGAGCAACGATAAACGAACCGATAAGAAGCACCTTTTTCAACACTGAAATAGAACGTTTATCAATATCACGATTGACCAAGCGAAAACCGCTCGTAGCATAAATCCAAATCACAAACAATATGAAAAACGTCATAATCATAAAAACGCCATAATATAAGATAACCGAATAGATTCCTGGATTTTCATTGAGCATTCTCGTCCAAAATGGTACTAGCGAAACAAACGCTAGATATAGAATATTTAGCCAGGCTAATAGTCCATTTGAACGTTTGATGAAGTGAAACACATAGTGATGCAAAATCCAATAAATCCCGAGTGAGAGAAAGCCTATGGTATAATTGTAGAGTTCCAATCTCATATCCCACAAACTCGTCGGATGTCCTGTATCACCATGCCCTAGAAAGTTTGGAACTGATAGTTCTAAGACAAGTAGAGTAATAACGATCGCAAATACACCATCACTTAGCGCTTCAACACGATCTGGACTCATACGAGCAGCCCACATATCCTTATCAGTTTTAGTAACATCACTCAACTTATCTTTCCCTCTCGTTATCTTCGAAAAAAAATTCTATTAATGGTGACGTTAAAATTCTTTTCCTAAACGATAGGCGGTCTCTAAATACTTCTTTCTAGTTTCGTCATCGACTGTTGTTACTGAATAAAAGGAAACTTGATCTACATTTTGAATTCCAGCCGAATGCTTAAGAGTTGCGGTACTCATTTTTGTAAAAGCATCGATTAAATCATAGGCTTCATAAAATTCCTTAGGTAACGCAGTGGTATTAATTAGTAGAGATTTCTTGTGCTTGAGGAGCCCCTCCATTCCCTTCTCTGATGCTCGATAGGCAAATCCATGAGAAAAAATCCGCTGTAGCCATCCTTCAAGGATAGCTGGAAAACCATATCCCCACTTTGGATGGATGAAGACTAATGCTTCTGCTGCTGCTACCTTTTCTTGTTGGTCCAATACATCTTGAGGCATTTGCCCTCCTGTAAACTGAGCAAAATCTTCAAGTTTTATACATGGATTAAATTTTGAGGCATAGAGATCGACGACTTCAGAGATATGTCCTCCGTCCTTAAGCCCTCTAACAAAGTTTTCAAGAATAGCATGGTTAAATGATTTAGGATTCGGATGTGCATATAAAATTAATACTCTCATATTTTATCAACTGAAATTACTGAATAGCTAATATTCGTATTTAAATATATTAGTTAAAAATTAACGAGTTTAAGATTATCATTTGTAGGATTTCCTATTCAAGAGTTCTCGCACCTACATATGCACTACGTAACTGTAGTGAATTAAAAAAAAGAAGTAACAGGATATACTTTTCTTGACGACTGATGATGTTTCAAACTTGTGAAGGATTAAACTATTAGCTCATATACTATTATTCCTAGAATGAGAAGAATCACACCTACTGCCACCGCCGTCATCAGTATTTTCTGGTATGTAGGTGATACATGTTGTGGTTTCCCCCATTTATCCTTATTTTTCATTCCAATGGATAGATATACGATTCCCATAAATATAAACCACAGCCCTATCATACTTCCAAAAAGGAGATAAAATACTATGCCAAGCGGTAACCATATTATTCCCATATTGAAATACATGCGATAATCAACCTCTCTCTTCCAATCTTTCTTTGTTAATACGAATATACCGAGTATTAACAATACTACAATTCCAATGGCAATTGAAATAAGTATCCATGGAACGTCCATTTTTATCACTATTTAGTTACTATTATTTTTGAATGATTTAAATTAGCTGAAGAGCTAACTACTTTGTTTTCTATTATTATTTTTGTACTTACCACAACTACGAGGCAAACAACATTTAAGTAAATTATTCATCAAATAGTATGCGAAAGGATTTTCCTGAGTTAACTAAACGGTTCTCCATAGGAATTATTATTGATGATCCAAGAAGCTAGTAATCAGCTATAATAATAGTGTACACATTCTAAATTTGAAGAATCATGACGCCAACAGAATATGCTTTCTATGTTTTCGTCACGTGTTCCGCTATTTTCGTTGTTCCGGGTCCCATCTTTTTCTTATCATTGAATGAAGGCATGCAAAGTCTAAAAGGGGAGTTATGATGATTTTAGGTGTGTTAACAGCCGAATCGATTCTTCTAATCCTTTTAAATATAGGATTCATCCTTTTTTTACAACATATCCTAATCCTATTACGAATTATAGGGATAGTATTGTTGATAGTACTAGGCGGTTTGGCGATACCCACAGGAGTTAAGGGCGTAACCGTCACTTCTCATAATATGATTGGCGCATCCTACACTCGTGGTTTCCTTCTCACCTTCATCAACTCACCTTTCATACTGTGGTTTGTGTCGGTAGGGTCATCTCTACTAGAAATAGGCATAAAGGAAGTAGGTTCTTTTGCGTTTATCATCTTTAGTTTAATTTTATTAACTTCATCTTTTCTCGTTATGGCGACTATTATTC
>CAZAXO010000037.1:0-14291 GCA_964489085.1 uncultured Candidatus Bathyarchaeia archaeon | reverse complement strand
GTTATCTAGGGGAGAAGTAAATATAAAGAAGATCATAAAAGACAAATTTACGTTAAATAAATTAATGGACGCAATCGATATTATCAATAAAAAAGATGAGAACGTTATAAAAGTCGTAATCAATCCATAACTGAGAATAGTTGCTTCGAATGCGAAGACGGATAACTAGCACGATTATTCTTCTTCGCATCTTCAACAATTTAAGGTTGTATTATGATTCAACCATAATCCTTACCTTTAATATATAAACTCCTTTCTTAATCCACCAAATAAACAGATATTTCATCTATGTAAGATCCTATGTTTTATTTTAGCTAGATAATAAAATAAATTTATTGTAGAACAAAGGAAACCAAAATATTCTTTTAGAATTATTATTGAGCTACGCATAACTTAATATTCCTATAGGTAACTTTATTATTAAAAATAGTAAATTTATTTGTAGGTGAATTTTAATGTCAGATATGATGAGAGCTTTAGTTATTAGAGCTGAATGGGATCCTAAACCCGATTATAAGCCAACACCTTGGGAAGTTAAAGAGCAGATTGCTTTACGAGCTAATAATGTATTTAAAAATCCAACTTGGTCAGTTGAGGATGATTTCCCAAAACCTAAGATAGAAGATCCAGATGAAGTGTTGATTAGGGTGAAAGCTTCTGGAGTCTGCGGATCAGATGTGCATATGCTACGAAAAACCGATGATGATTATACATTTTTTGGAGGCTGGGCTGGGTTTCCCTGTGTTCCCGGTCATGAATTTGCTGGTGTCGTTGAAGAAGTCGGATCTAATGTTATCAATGCTAAAGTGGGAGATTTAGTTACTGTCGAGGAGGTTCAATACTGTGGGAAGTGTGATTCATGTAGGGCTGGCTGGTTGAATTGCTGTGAAAATATGACTCAGCTCGGTTTTGAGGAGAGAAACCCTGGAGCTATGGCGGAATATATTAAAGCTAAAGACCCGTTCATCTATTCCTTAGAACCCCTTAAAGATGCATACTCAACAGAAGATGAGATTCTTGAAGCAGGATCTCTAGTTGAACCAACTTCTGTCGCTTATGAAGGAGTATTCACTGTTTCTGGCGGGATTCGACCTGGTGGACACGTCACAGTCTTTGGAACAGGACCAATTGGATTAGCATGTATACAACTCTTAAAAACAGCAGGTGCAGCAAAAATTATTGCATTCGAGCCGATGAAGGTGAGAGCCGATTTAGCGAAGAAGATGGGCGCAGATTACGTATTTGATCCAACAAAAGAAGATCAATCACCACCTCAGATAATAAAAGACATCACTAATGGGAGAGGATGTGCAATGCTTGTTGAAGCAGCTGGTATTCCCTCCGTGACTATCCCCTGGATGCTTGAAGGATTAGGGGTTGCAGGAAAAGTTGTTCAAATTGGAATGGGCGCAGATAAACCAGTTGCAGACATGTTAACGATGCAGTATCGTGAAGGATCTATCTATGGCTCCATGGGACATTCAGGTCATAGAGACTTTGGAAACGTTATCGATCTAATGGGTGCAAAAAGAATAGATATGCTTCCAGCTATTACCAGCCGTTACCCATTAGATGATGCAGTGAAAGCTATAATCTCTGCAGATCAAGGAAATGATGCGAAAGTTACAGTAAAGCTATAACAAATCTTGCTTTTTATAATCGAATTATTATGTGGTGATTATTCATGCCATATATTGATATTAAAGTTGCTGGTAAGTTAACTAAAGAACAAAAAGTAGAACTCACAAAACAAATAACACAATCTATTGTCGATGTGACAGGAAAATCAGCTCAATACGTATATATCGTCTTTGAAGAGGTTGACCGAGAAAACTGGGGTATTGGAGGAAAATTACTCCAATAAATGCTACAACTAAAATATTTTTTTATAAAAATAAGGGGATGCAATACCCCCTTCATCTTTTTTATTTCATCTTATTCCTAAGCTCTTCAGCAGCTTCCCCAGCTGAAGCACGTCGATGAACGACATCTGCGATAGCTTTAGAAACTGCCTCCGGATTTGAATGCTGAAAGATATTTCTTCCGACAGAACAACCTATAGCTCCTGCCTTCATTGCATCCTCGATTTTCGTTAGTAAATCTTCATCAGATTCTTTTGATCCTCCCGCAACGACAACAGGCATATCTGGTACCACTTCAATGATTTTCTGGAATGAATCTGCATCTCCCGTCCAGTTTGTTTTAATTATGTCTGCACCTAGCTCTGCACATAATCTCGCACTCCGCTTCAAATATTCAAGATGTTCACCATATTTGATTTTTTCAGCTCCCGGCTCATAACTGGCTGGATACTCTGCTTCAGCTATAAAGGGTATTCCATATTCATTACATTCTTCTCCTAGTTTTGCAACCCACGAAATTAGGTTTGGTTCATTTTCTGGAGCTAATGGAATTAAAGCTACAACTGCATCAGCACCTAGTTTAACGGCTTCTTCGGGACCTGCAATTTGAATCTCTTGGTTAGGTGTACCCGCTCGTGCCGCAGTTGTCGATACTTTTAAAGCTACACTAGCATCTCGTCTTTGACGAAATTCATCTGCTAGTTGAATAACATAACCGCGACTTAGAAAAACGACATCAGCTCCTCCTTTAAGAGCTTGACTCACCATTGGTCTAATCTTATCGATTCCTGGAATAACCGTTGAAGCGCTTGTTCCATGAGAAATAGCAAACATGAAACAGTTTCCTGTTTTAGGATCTAATAATCTACGCATCCTTAATTCTTTTCCTGTCGATGGCATAATTTCTCACCTTGTTTAAGGTGTAATTTCTTAAAGTAATATAAATTTATCCAAAAAAAGATAATCTACATTTCAGTAAATACTCAGGAAAAAATTTAATGAAAGCTCAATTCGAATGTTTTTAAGCATTTTTATATATTTCGTAATTTAAAGAGCATAGGCTGGATATAACTCCTGAAGAGTATTATGTAAAGTATACGCTGTTTCAGACAAGTTATCATGTATCTGCTTGTATATTTGGAATAACTTCTCATATTTTTCATGTTTTTCCTTATCATATTTCGTAATAGCATTAATTTTCGTACATTTCGTAACCACATCTTGCAAGTTCTTAAAAACATGTATGCCTAAACCTGCTAACAACGCTGATCCAAATGACGCATCACTTGTAACTGGTTTTAACCCATTTTTTCCTAATATATCACAGAGAATGGCTCTCCACACCTTACTATTTGATCCACCTCCAATAAGGTTTATATCATTTATGGGTAATCCTATTTCATCGAATATATGGAGCGAGTCTCTAATCGAAAAGGCTATTCCTTCTAAAACTGCTCGATAAAAGTGTTCTTTTTTATGACGCATTGTAATCCCGTAAAAACTTCCCCGAAGATAGGGATCCAAATAAGGTGATAATTCACCAATTAGATAAGGATGAAATATCAATCCTTCCGATCCTAATGGTATTTTTTCAGCCATATCATCAAAGAGCGTATACGCTGTTGTATCCATTTTTTCAGCCATATTTATCTCTTCAGAGCCAAAGGTATCTCTAAACCATTTAAGAGCTGATGCACATGAAGCTGTACCCGTTTTTGTAAGCCATAAGGTAGGTGTCGTAGTTGTAGGTAAGCAATAAGTAACTGTTCTTCCCTTTACATCTGGAATAGGTTTTTCAGTAGTTATGGAGATAACTCCACTTGTTGCCAGTTTTACAAAACATTCCCCTGGGTAAGTTGTTTTCGCGGCAAGTGTTTCAACTGAGCAATCACTTGCGCCATATACAACTGGAACACCTTCAGGTAAACCTGTTTCAATAGAAGTATTTTTATTGATATACCCTGCAATCTTTGAGGAAGGCATTATTTCAGGAAGTTTTTCCAATGGAATTTCAGCAGAGGAACAAAGAAATTCTGACCATTTGAAAGAATTTCCATCGAATAATAGTGTTGTTGTTGCATCGGAATGATCTGTACACCATAGTTGTTCAGTTAATAATCCTCGTATATAATCCTTTGCGATCAATATTTTATAAATTTTTTTCCATATTTTAGGTTGGTTGTCTTTTACCCAAAGAATCTGAGGCAATGTAAAAGAATTTGCTGGAGGATTAAATGTAATCTCAATAATTTTTTCTTGCCCCACCCTCTTTTTTAATCGTTCAACTTGTGCAGTACTTCTTTGATCTGTCCATGGAATAGATGGCCTAAGGATATCCCAGTTTTCATTGAGAAATACAGGAGTGTGGACTTGCCCATCAATACATATCGATTCTATCTCTCTACTCTTTATATCCGATTTTAGAATTGCATTTTTCACCGAATTAGTAAGTGCTGAATACCAACTTGCTGGATCTTGTTCAGCAAAAGAAGGCTTCGGATAATAAGTTGGATATTCATAACTGGCACTACTTACAAGACCTCCTTTGGTGTTAATAATAGTTGTTTTACATCCACCTGTTCCAATGTCAATACCTACCAGATACGAACCAACTCGAGTCAAAAAGATTCACTATCTGTAAGTATCGACGTAACTTTAAAAAAATTTTCGCTCACTAACTCTATTCCTAGTAGTTACTGATAATTAGTTATTAATCAATTTATTCTGAAAATTTTTAAATCGAATGGAAGAGTCGTGGCAGTCTTATACTTAATGGTGATACGACTTCATTAGGAATACTATCCATTGATTTCGCAACATCCCATACTGATATCTCTAGTTCACCTTGTTTACCGATTAAAATAACTTCGTCTGCTAATTCTACTTTGTTAATATCTGTTAAGTCAACTAAAAACTGATCCATACAAATACGACCCACTACAGGTACATACTCTCCATTTACAATGATTTTTCCTTTGTTTGAATGTTTTCTGGAATAGCCATCTCCATATCCTAAAGGAACTAATCCTAGTTTTGATTTTCTCTTCGTAATATAAGATCGCCCATACCCCACACTTTCACCCGAATCAATAAACCTAATTTGAGTTAGTTTCGCTTTCAGTGAAAGGGCAGGGTGTAATCTCATTGAGCAAAGACTGTCTGTTGGAGGAATACCATAAATAAGGAGACCTGGACGGACAAGATCTAGATGTGATTCGGGAACAAAAGTAATTCCTGCACTAGATGCAGCGTGTCTCCATCTTATTTCAATCTTTTTTTTCTCTAATTCATTTATAATCGTAAGGAAACGTTCTAATTGTTTATGGGTATACGAAAGATCCTCTGGTGTGTCAGCAGTTGAGAACTGTGTCATTAGACCCTCCAATTCAATATTAGGGTAGTGACTCACTTTTTTAATAAAAGTTAAAGCATCTTTATAGGAGACACCTATTCGTCCCATTCCTGTATCTACTTTAATATGTATCTTAGCTTTTTTTTGTTGTTTTATAGCTTCTTTTGAGAGAGCATTTATTATTTCCCTATTACTAACGACTTGAGAAAGATCATAGCTTATAATTCTTGTTACATCACTTGGTAATGCACATCCAAATACTAAAATTGGAGCATCAATACCTTCTTCACGTAAGGAAATTGCTTCATTTATTATAGCTACTCCCAGCGTCTGAGCGCCGGCATTAATTGATTGTTGGGCTACTTCAATTAAACCATGACCATAAGCATTAGCTTTAACAACAGCCATTATTTCAGTCTTCGATCCTATAAAACGTTGAATCTCGTTAATATTATGTCTAATAGCCTTCAAGTCTATTTCTATCCAAGCATTTCGAGAAGGATCTATATTCAAGTCTAATTCAACTCAGTATTCATATGATAGTCTAATCACTGCAGGTCCTCATGGAATATCTTCAAAATCGAACTATCCGCCCATGAAGATCTCTTTTGAGCACGTGAAAGAGAAATTGTTTTTAACAACTTTTCAAATTGATGAACGTTCCTATCATAGACATGATAACTATCACTATCATCAACGTATTGACCAACTTTTACACCTAAATGTTTTGCAATTAGTTTCTGTAAATGAATCATAGCATACATATTCATGAATGATGCATTGTAGGCGTCTCTACTCCTCCAGCTTGTATGAAGTTCAAGATACTTATCATCTATAATCTTACACCATACCCGTTGTAGACATGGAGGTCCCTCAGCAAGAGTATCTTGCTCAACTTTCCAGGTAACAGCTTGTGCACGATTAGAAAATGATGCTTTTGATAATGTTTCAATAATATGATTTATCTGATCTAATCTTTTCTCCTTTGTAGTAGTATATTTGAAAAGTCGTTGATGATAAGTATAATCCCATCCCTTTCCGATATACTCATCTTTTATTCCCTCTAAAACCTCTTGTACGTACTCTTCGAGTGCCATAAGACCTTCGCAGCCTCGGTGAATCATAGGTTCATTCAAAGGACGCATGATAATTATTTTCATTGAAGCTTCAAGTATTTTATCTACACCGCTTTCACTTGTATATGATTCCTTTCTAGATGATATTCCTTGTTCCTTTAGAAGAACCAAACTTTTTTCCCATGCTTCTGGCAAGACATCTCCTACCGATATAAGTTGTGGTATACTCTTCATAATATATCCCAGTTTTATGGAGGATTATTACTTGTCTAGTTTTAAACGTTTAAAGTTTATAGTATGAATAAGTACTTTCTTACGACTAGCATTTAATGTTATACTTATCATTTGATCTTGAGCCAAAAAAATATGATAAACTCGTTTTGAATAACTCAAAAATGAATATTATCTTAACACTTAAATTAATTATTATTGTTGTTTATTATTACTGTTATACTTAAATGGTGAGTTAAATTATGTTTGAGTCGATTATTGAACGATATAAAAAAATGACTCCTCAATCAAATAGACTCTATCATCGTGCAAAACAGGTTTTCCTTGATCATGGTACTCGATCAGTGTTCAAGTACGATCCCTACCCTATTTATGTTAAGGAAGGAAATGGCTCAAAGATCTATGATTATGATGGAAATAGCTATATCGATTTCTGTTTCAACTTTACAAGTCTTATTGTCGGTCATAATCATCCATCTATCACTCAGGCCGTTAGAGAGATTTTAGAGAGAGGCCCTCCATCAGGTGGACCTGTCGAAGAGGAAGTAATGTTAGCTGAGGAAATAACTAATCGAATTCCCTGTGGAGAGATCACACGTTTCTCTCCCTCAGGCACTGAAGCAGGAATGAATGTAATTCGGCTCGCAAGAGCATATACTCAGAAAAAAAAGATTATAAAATTTGAGGGATGCTATCACGGTACATCTGATTCATTGTATATAAGTTTCCTGCCACAAAAACTAAGCACCGATTTATCATGTCCAGTGAGCCAATCTGATTCAAATGGGATTCTGAGTGAAGTTGTTGATAATGTAATCACCGTACCATATAACGATGTTGTGGTTTTGGAACAGAAGATAAAAAGCAATAAGGAACACCTCGCAGCTGTAATAGTGGAACCTATTATGCCACGAAGTGGTGTAGGAGGAGGATTAATTCTTCCAAAAAATAATTTCCTCCAATCATTAAGGGAAATAACCGAGGAAAATGATGTTCTGCTTATTTTTGATGAAGTAATTACAGGTTTTAGACTTTCAAAAGGTGGAGCACAAGACTACTATAACGTGGTACCTGATATCTCTATGCTAGGAAAAGTGATAGGAGGAGGCTATCCAATAGGAGCAGTAACAGGAAAACGTGAAATAATGGAGCTAGCTGCAGGATCTTCACATGCAAAAACAGCAAGATCTAAGGTACCAATATCAGGAACCTTTAGTGGACACCCCGTCGCCGCTGCGGCAGGATTAGCTACACTGAATGAATTAACTCCCAAAGTCTATGACGACTTCAAGAAAAAAACTGACACCATAACAATTGGATTAAAGAAGATCTTAACTGATTTGGGAATAAAAGCACACGTTACAGGAATAAATTCCCTCTTCTCCATATTATTCACCGATAAAGAGGAAATTGTTAACTATCGAGATACACTCAGCTCTGAATCAAGCATCTTTCGATATTTCACTCTCGACTTATTGACTAAAGGAATTTACTGGGCACCTAACCATTTTAGCAATTTTTCAATCGTAACAACAGATGATGATATACAAAAAGCTATCACTGCATTCAGTGAAACACTGAAACTTCTTAAACCAAATATCCGTAAAATTTCACCTAACCTTATTCTTTGAAACAATGTCTCGCCACCTTCATGATAACTACTTTTGCTCAACCTAAATTAGTACATTCACCCTTCAAGTAAACTAGATATTCCTCTTTAAATAGAAACATTATTTCTTAACTAAATGTGATTCACAAACTCAGTAAGAAGACGTTACTATAAAAATGAAATGAACAATGTTTAATACAGCAATACCGTAGAAATATATAATGTGTTTAAAGTGACAGAAAAACTAGCTATTGATGGAGGGAAACCCATTAGGGAAAAACCTTTCCCAAACTATACTATTATCCTCGATGAGAAGGAAATCAAAGCAGTAGAGAATGTCCTAAGGAGTGGGCGATTGAGAAGAGGACCAGTAGTTGAAGAATACGAAAAACGATTAGCTGAATATCTTGGTGTTAGTGATGTTTTAGTTGTTGCGAATGGGACAGTTGCATTACATTTAGCAGTTGCAGCTTTAGATCTAAGCCCAGGCGATGAGGTGATATGCACCCCTTACACATTTGTAGCAAGTGCAAGCGTAGCACTCTATCAAGGTGCGATCCCCATATTTGCTGATATCGATCCTGATTACTATACTTTAGATCCACAGAAGATTGAAGAGAAGATCAGTGACAAAACAAAGGGGATCATAGTTGTTCATTTAGCAGGACACCCAGCTGACATGGACCCTATAAAGGAGTTAGCTGATCATTATAATCTTTGGGTAATCGAAGATACAGCTCAAGCGTTAGGTGCAAAGTATAAACAGAAGTTAGCGGGAGGAATAGGAGAAGTTGGAACATTCAGTACTGTAGAGGGAAAAATTATGGCAACTGGTGAGGGAGGTTTCTGTGCGACAAATGATTCTATACTCGCTGAAAAGATGGGATCTCTTCATAACTTCTATAGAAAACATGCTACCAGTAATATTCACCAGTTTTATGGAATAGGATATAACTATCGTGCAACTGAGATACAAGCTGCTATTGGACAGGTACAACTCGATAGACTCGAAGCTATGCTACACATTAGAAGAAAGAATGCACAGTATCTCACAAACAATCTAAGGAATATTGAAGGTGTAACTCCTCCAAAAGAAGCCTCATGGGCTGAACATGCTTATTATTATTACCCTTTAAGAATTGACCCAAGCAAAATTACTACAACTATCACGAGATTCAAAGAAGCTTTAAATGCTGAGGGCATACCCATATCAGATGATAAGTCTACACCTTTACTCCATCTCACAGACATGTTTACCCAAAAAAAAGGATTTGGTGTCACTCAATATCCCTATGATGCTCCCTACTATTCAAAATCTATAGAATATAAAGTAGGGCAGCTTCCAATAGCAGAGAAGATATATAAAGAAACGTTTTGGCTTACAGATGCTCTTCCAATTCTAGAGATAAGTGATTTAGATGAGATAATTGAAGCTGTTGCAAAGGTGACATCGAATTATCTTCAATAGGAATGTAAAATAACAAAGTACTATCCCGAGAGTGAATGGTTAGTCTATTGACATTCGACATAGTTTAATATACAATAAATGTAGAGAAAAAGAGGAGGAATCTTTTATGAAAATTGGAGTAAGTACAGCTATACTTGAAGGCTACTATGCATCATTAAATGAGATAGCGGATATCGTAAAAAAATGTGGGTATAATGGTATCGAATATAATTTTACCGAATGGCCTTCAGAAGTCGATACTACTCAAATCAATGAGATACTTGACAAGTACAATTTAGAAATTTCAGCTATTGGAACTCGTCACATGTTCTTAGATTATAACCTTTACCTTGCTTCACCTTCTCAATCTATACGAAGAAAAGCAGTCGCCTATATTAAAGAATGTATGAAATTAGCGAATACTCTTGGTGCTAAAGTTGTTCAGAATGGTTGGGCTTTTCAAGGAGAGAAACTTGAAAGAAAGTATAAAGACGTTTGGAAGTTTGCTCTTCAAAGTTTAAATGAGTTAGCAGAATTTACCGAAGAGTATGATGTTATCGATGCTATAGAGGTTATAAATCACTATGAATCAAAGCTAATTAATACGATGAAACAAGGACAAACATTTTTAGATGAAATAAAAGGCGGTAAATTCAAATTGAATATCGATACTTATCATATGAATATTGAAGAAGGCTCAATTAAGGAGAGTATTTTAAGTACTAGTGATTCGATCGGATACGTCCATATTGCTGATAGTAATAGACTTGCACCAGGATATGGTCATTTTCCCTTCCGTGAATTCATTGATGCTTTAAATGTAATAGACTACGATAGTTATATCGTGATGGAATTTAATTCACATTTAAAAATAGATGAATGCTTAAAAAATGGCATTGAGTATATGCAACCTTTATTATCACCATAATTAGCTTAAAAGTTCGAACTTTCATCCTCTATTATTGTAGTATAATTAGAAGTCTTCTATTATTTCTTTATTCTCTCAACAACTTTTTCTACGCTTTCAAAGAAGATATCAAGCATTAAGTCAACGTCCCTATTTGTTACTATTAATGGTGGTGCGAATGTTATAAGGTCAGGATCAGTTCTATGTAACATAATCAATCCCTTCTCTCGTGCTACTTTTACAATTTCCTCAGCTATATGGATATTCGTAAAAGGTTTCTTTGTCGCAGGGTCAGCGACAAATTCAGCTCCGAGTAATAACCCTTTTCCTCGAATTTCACCAAGAATTCCGTAATCTTCCAGTCTATCTATTCTCTTTTGGATTTGGTCTCCCATATTTGCGGCGTTTTCTGGGAGCTTTCTTTCAGTTAATTCCTTTATACAAGCGATACTAGCAGCACATGCAAGTGGATTACCTGAGTATGTATGTCCATGAGCAAAGGCGATCTCCTCAGATCCCCAGAAAGCTTCTTTAATTATCTCATTAAACGCAATAGCAGCTACAGCAATGTATCCACCTCCCATACCTTTTCCCATAACAAGAATATCAGGGTTCACGTTGAACACATCCGCTCCGAAAAATTTTCCTAGTCTACCAAAACCCGTTACGATTTCATCGAATATTAGTAGTACATTGAATCTATCACAGATTTCCCGTAAGATTTTAAAGTATTCAGGGGGCGGGGTTAATTCTCCACCTGTATTATTAATCGGTTCAAGGATAACCGACGCCACAGTTTCTGGGCGTTCTTTTTGTACAATATCTACGAGTATTGTAGCGCATCTAATCTCGCATTCAGGATAATTTAATTTATACGGGCATCTATAGCAGTAAGATGGAAAAATGTGTATAAAACCATTAAGTAAAGGCTCAAACATCCATTTTCTTTTAATTGTACCAGTTGCTGATAATGCACCCATTGTAGCACCGTGATATCCATAGTACATCGAAATAACCTTAAACTTTTTCGAATGGCCCGTTTGATGGTGATATTGTCGAGCCATTTTAATAGCAGCCTCTGTAGCCTCTGATCCACCACTAAGAATTTTAAATGTGTTAAGTCCCTTTGGGGTTACATCTTCGAGTAAATAACATAATTTTATCGCTTCTGTATTAGTACCATGAAGAGGCGGCGTAAAAGTTAGTTCCTCAAGCTGGTTTTTTATCGCATCAATAACACGTCTATTTCGATGACCAACTGAAACATTGAAAATGCCTGAGAGAAAATCTAGGTATTCTTTACCGTCTACATCCCAGTACCTTATACCCTCTGCTCTTTTTAAAATGAATGGGTGTTGAATAAATTTTTTCATCTGCATAAAATCTAAAAAAATCCGCCCAATATTATCGGAGTCTTTCACATCAATTTTGTCTAGATCTCTGTTCAATTTTATCCTTTCCTTAATTAAACGTTTATTTATTGTACTCCAATTATATTAAATTAAGTAAATTAATACATGACACGAAAATGAAATTATGTAGCTAGCTTGAAAAAATTTACTGCTAATGCATCAATAACCATTCGATGATAATAGAAGAAATTATGATTTAATAATGCTTATAGCTAGCTTTTTTGGCGGGGAAGATTGGAGGTGTCTTTATGGGAGCTGACTATTCCGCATAGCTAGCTTTAAATTCACTTAGAATACTAAGGTATAAATACAATTAATTCTTACCCTATAATTAGCTAATTAACTTCGAAAAGTATTGAATCAACCATAAAGTGATATATTTTTATGAAAATAACTGATGTAGACACCATTCTACTTTCAGTTCCTATAAAAAAACAAATTAAAGATGCAACTTTTTCGATTGGAAGAGAACAGGTGATCGTTCGTGTTTTTACTGATGAAGGGATAATTGGTATAGGCGAAGCATGCCAGTTTATTGCAATTTCAACAACGCGCGAAATTGTCGAAAAAGGATTAAAACCACTTATCCTAGGCGAAGATCCTTTTAATGTAGAGAAGTTATGGAAAAAAATGTACTTACAATCCTATTTATATGGGCGAGAAGGAGCTGCTATAATAGCACTTAGTGGAATAGAAACAGCACTTTGGGATATTATAGGCAAAGTGACAAAGTTGCCCATCTACAAATTGTTGGGAGGATGCTATAGAAATAAGATAAAAGCCTATGCAACAGGTGGTTTCGTTTTATCCAAAGAAGAGTTGGTTAATGAAATTGTGGGGTATCTAGAAAAAGGATTTCGTGCAGTTAAGATAAAGATAGGATTCAATTTCAAAAAAGATATTGAACGAGTGAAAATGGTAAGAGATGTCATTGGTAACGATATTGATTTGATGGTTGACGGGAATATCAGTTACAGTCCTGCTTCTGCTATACTCATGGCGAAGAGAATAGAAAAATATGATATTTTCTGGTTTGAAGAACCTATACCTTCTCAAGATATTGAAGGAATGTTGAAAATTGCTTCTGCTGTAGATATTCCATTAGCAGCAGGAGAGAATGACTATACTAGATATGGATTCAAAGAACTTATCTCAAGAAGAGTTATAGATATTATTCAAGCAGATGTAGCTAGAGCCGGAGGATTTTTAGAATGTAAGAAAATAGCTTCGATGGCTGATGCAGCTGGTATCTTTTGTGCTCCTCATGGTTTTGGTCACATCGTAGGATTAGCTGCTAACATTCACTTTGTAGCCTCAACTCCTAATGCTATCCTATTGGAAGTAGATCAGCTACCCAATCCTTTAAGAGACGAATTACTTGTAACACCAATTGAAATTAAAAGAGGATATGTTGCTGTCTTAGAAAAGCCTGGATTAGGAATAGAGATTAATGATGATGCAGTATCAAAATATTCAGTTAAGTAAGATACTTGATGGTTAGCTTATATAAGATTCATAGGGATACTTTTAATTATATTTATCACTAATCACTATATATTATTCGGTGAAGAATATATGATTCCACAAAATCATCATTATCTTTTTAAGCAATTATCTGAAGTTCTCGGATCAGAATATGTCTCTGATTATGATTTTGCAATTTTAGCATATATGAGGGATGTCAGTCCATTCTATGGGAAGGTAAAACCAGGTATCATTGTGAAACCTTCAACTACAGAAGAAGTATCTGAAATTGTAAAGATCGCTAATGAGACAAAGACACCAGTTGTACCTAGAGGGGGAGGAACATCAGCTTTTGGAAATCCATTTTTTATGATTCCAAAAGAATATGATGGGAAAAGTATTGTTATTGATTTGACGCGAATGGATAAGATAGTGGACATGGACAAAGAAAATATGACTATTACATCGCAATGTGGTATAACGTTAGGTGAGTTAGAAACACGTGTTCGAAAAGAAGGCTTCCACCTCAACACTGTGATAATGCCCTTCTATACCGACACTTTGGGTGGAGTAATGAGTGGGATAACCTGTGGAGGAATAGATACGGATGCTCCAACAGTCGGCACAATGGCCGACTATATAGAGAGTTTCAGAATAGTGTTACCCAACGGAAATATCATTCAAACTGGTGGCGGATCTGGTACCAACGTTAATTCTAGTGATGTGATAAACCGATACTGGGGAAGTCCGGACTTAACAGGATTATTCATTGGAGATGGAGGAATCTTTGGAATAAAAACAGAAGCAACTTTGCGTATGCTACCGTTAGAGGAGTACACGGTCGGCCACGGTTTTTTATTTAATAGCTTTAAAGATACGTGGAATGCAATATCGAAAATGATGAGTCAAAAAAAGATACCTTATAGTGGTC
>CAZAXO010000036.1:0-14439 GCA_964489085.1 uncultured Candidatus Bathyarchaeia archaeon | reverse complement strand
GTTTATAATACTATTGAAGACAAAGAGACGCTGTTAGTGGGGGAAGCGAGATAGAAAGTTATCTGATTGGCTTCCATCTAGATGCAAGAGAATGATGAGAGAATAATATTATTATTTGTGGAGATAGAGAAATCGATGTCGCTCTGATAGATTTTCTCCGTAGTTGGGAACGTACTATTGAGGAATAATAACACTGTTATGAGGGGCAGAATAATATGTTTTGGAAACGAAATGAGTTAAAGAAAACTACTCTTCGGCTTACTTGTTCCCAGCGAAAGAAACTTGCCAAAGCCGCTGAGAAAGCCGGTTTCAGTTGGGCTAGTATTGTAAGAGAATTAATTGATAAGTATCTTTGATCATACTCACTTTTTTACGTGAGACTCGGTCTGGTTTCACACATCGCTTGAATCGAGTTCTATTTTTTCTTTAGATGTGTAGAATTTAAAGGAGGCAATTGAATGAACAAATGTGTTTTTAAAAACAAAATGTCAGCGAAAGCTATGTTTAAGCGTTCTTTTGGAGGTGAAAAATACTGAGAAGCGAAGATACTCTGCAAATTCGATTGAGTGGGTCGCAAGAGGATATTAAGAGAGTAAAGAAATCTATTGTGGACCAGTTCCAACGCTGGGTTAAATCGATTTCGGATGAGATACCGAACCGTTGGGACAGCGGATCTAGAGCCTATATTCTGCTTGAACTCCAAAAAGAAATGGTAGAAGAAAAAGAGCGAGGTGAAAAATAATTGGATAATGATTATTCGAATACAAACTATCGCTCATTTTATGAGCGGTACAACTATGGTCGTCAAGGAGAACTTTTCTTTTTGCATGAATGGATTACCAACTACAAATGTATCTATGGAATATTATTAAAGGAAGACGGTATCGATTTTGACTGGTCCGTTCCAGACTTGCGTATGAATGTAGATGTAAAATGGAAAACTCCACGAGGATCAAAGAGTACGATTGAATCTAATGAGATTTGGTTTGCTTGCAAAAGCGTTGATGTAATGAAACTGTTGCAACGTCGCAATATAGACTATAACTACATTTATGTTGTTCATCTATATGGACAAGGTTGGCTTGGCACAAATGCGAAAGATATTCCGACAACTAAAATTGTTGACTTCCGAGTTTCGGGATTTCCAGCACATGGAAGTAGGGAGCCAATGTATTCAATACCTCTTAGAAAATTCGAGCCTCTCAAAGATTTCCTTAAACAAGGAGAGTGGATTAGACCTTGGTGGAAAAACCAGAAACTATAGAAGAATATGCCAATTACTACCTCAATCAAGGCTTCTCCATTATCCCTCTTAAAATCGAAGATAAGACACCGCTAATACAGTGGGCGCCATACCAAAGCACTATCATCACTAAAAATGAATTTCTTGAGTATATAAATAAAGGACCGGTAAATATCGGTGTTGTTTGCGGTAATATTTCAAGGCTTATTGTCGTTGATATAGACGGTGAACCTAATGGATCATTAAGAGAATGGAGTTACACAACTAAAACTGTTAAAACTGATAGAGGCTATCACTACTATTTCCGTACAACTAATCCACCTCAAGGCTTCACCACCGAAATTGAAGGAGTACATGTTGACATCAAAGCGGAGGGGGGTTATGTGGTGGCTCCTCCAAGCATACATCCTAATGGAACAAAATATCAATTCATAGATATGGATATCCCCATCATTTCTATAACAAACTTAAGCGAGATATCGATCCAACAACCTAGTACAAAACCAATTACCTTGGAAGCAGATCCAAAAGTTATGCCTTGGAGCGTCTTACCATTAAAGACTCAATGCCTATTCAATCCAGCGAAAGAGGGAGAGCGAGCGGTTCGAGCACATAAAATCGCTTCCACACTATTGAATACAATGAAGTTACCGAAAGAAACAGTTTGGCAATGGCTAACAAAATGGAATAAATTCAATAAACCTCCTCTCGAGGAGAAAGAGCTTTTCCATGCAGTAGATACCGCTGAAAAACATGGATATACCTACAATCCAAATAAAATACTCAAGGAGTGTGGTTATACTGGGGAACCATCAACAGACTATTTCGTTGGTACTACTTTCAAAGGTAAATGGCTTGGAGATGAGCTGCTTGCAGAGTATACATTTGCAACTATGCGAGATACCGGTGAAGTCTACGTTTACCAAGGTGGCGTCTATAAACCAATAGGTGAAACAATCATTCAAGAGGAAGCTCAGAAAAAACTTGGGGAACAAGCAAAGACACATCACATCAATGAAGTTATCGACTATATCAAAAGAATAACCTACGTCAACCGCGAAGATTTCAATTCTAATCTGAATTTGTTAAACCTAAAAAACGGTGTTTACAACTTGGATACTGGCAACTTTGAACCACATAATCCAGACTATCATTTTCTCTACCAGATACCAGTGAACTATAAGTCAGAAGCTGAATGTCGAAAGATAGACCAGTTCTTACAACAAATACTTCCAGATAAGGGAGATCGCGAGGCAGTAATAGAATTATTTGGTTATTGTTTTCTCGGCGATTACCGCATACAGAAAGCCTTCGCTTTGATAGGTGATGGGCGGAACGGCAAATCCACCCTCCTTAACCTATTAAAAACGTTTCTTGGAGCACGAAACATCGTTTCTCGCAGCCTACATGAATTAGAGGAGAACCGATTCGCGAAAGCAGATCTTTACGGTAAACTGGCTAACATCTATCCAGACCTTTCAGCTAGGGCACTCCGATCGACTGGAACCTTTAAAATGCTGACTGGAGGAGATACAATAACCGCTGAAAAGAAATTCCATCACTCTTTCAACTTCCCCAATAATGCAAAACTTATCTTCTCAGCTAATCGGCTACCGGAAACAAACGATGAGAGCGACGCTTTCTTTAGACGATGGAAACTCATCACTTTCCGAAACAAATTTGAAGGTGAAAACGCCGACCCGAACCTACTAGCAAAAATAACTACTTCAGAAGAGCTTAGCGGCTTATTTAACAAAGCACTACAAGGATTAAGGAATCTCTTAGAACGCGGAGCTTTCACAAACGACAAGAATATCGAAGCAATACGCGAGCAGTACATCAAGGAAAGCGATAGCGTGAAAACATTCACTCAAGAGATGATAGAGCATTCGCCGGAGAACCATATCGAGAAAAGCGAATTATACAATAAATATTGCGAGTATTGCCTATCACATAACTATCCAACAATAAGCAAAGACTCCTTCATGAAGCGACTACCACGAGAGGTTGCGGTGGAGGATTGTCGCCCCAAAATAGGTGGACGAAGAGTATATGCTTGGCGTGGAATACAATTAAGAGATGAGTCGGACGAGAAGGGGGAGGATGAGAAATTGGATGATTCACCCTCTAAAACTCTAGACGACGCATTTGATTGAAGCGTCCATGGTGTCTGACGTGTCTAAGCTAATCTCCATTTTATTTTATTATACTATATCAAAATAATCGTAATAACTTAAAATAGGAAAAAGGTTAGACACCATGGACGCCTTAGACTCACTAAAAAAACCACAAAAAATATGATCAAAACGATAATGGATTAAACGAAATGATAAGCGAAGTTATAACAGAGTTCTTTACACAAGAATTCAAGAAGCGTAAAGTTGGGGTTTACTACCCCTCACGATTACCCTACTGTCTCCGACAGCAGTACTACGAGTGGACGCTCGGCTACCCCTACCCAGAGAATACCTTACGGATCTTTGAGGTCGGCAACATCTTCCATTCATGGCTCGAGAAAACCCTCTCCAAAAACAATTCCGGCATTAAACTTCTCTACAGCGAGAAACCCATAAGCATCTACGTGGCTGAGCATGACTTCTTCATTAACGGTCGAATCGACGATATAATCAAAGTTGAGAAGGATGAGCAGACCTACCTCATAGAAGTAAAAACATATAAAAATCTCCTTTTTTTAAAAGAGCCTAAGCGAGAACATCTGCTACAGCTAAATTTCTATCTTAAACCATATCCAGACTCGAATGGTATTATCCTTTACATCGAGAAGAATACGCTGAAAACAAGAGAATTCACTATTCAATTCAACCAGACACTATTCAACGAGATGCTGGATCGAGCCCTCCTTCTCCATAATAATCTTCAATCCGAAACAATACCTCATCCAGAAGGTAAGAAGAATTATAGTTGGGAATGTCGATTTTGCCTCTACCACGATAAATGTCAAGAAGACTCTTAAAGAAAATATTGGCTAGCACAATACGAGAGAAAATTAATTTAGGCGTTAGATGACTTATGGAGGATTCATATAGGGATAATGATGTTCTCTACGCAAAATGCGGTTGTGGAAATAAGACTTTTCGAATAAATAGAAAAACTCGTAATTGGCGTTGCAATAAATGTGGTTATGAGTATCCTACACCAGACGAGCTAGTTAAGTTGAGGTGAGAGGGAGTGAAGCTAGTTAGCAAGATTACTATAAAATGGTGGTCGAGAAGATAATTGTATAAAATATTTATGGGTGCAGAGAAGGAGAAGAGATCAATGGGCGTGAAGCTAGATGAATTCAATGAGGTAAAGATTTGATGAGAGGAAATATTCTCTTCCCCTTCACTTATATATAGTACAAATTAATTATATAAACATAACGGTGTTATATCTGTTGAGAATGAGACAAAACAAAATCACTTCCAATAGAAAAACCGAAAGGGCTGAGCACACTAAGCCTATCTCTTCTTCGGCTTCGAATATGAATACTATGCATTATTTGGTAACTTAGCTTTGCACTTCTTGCATAGAGTGTTTTCATGTAAGTTCGGTTCATTGCAATTATCGCAGAGCTTAATTACATCCATAAAACAGAAAACGCTACAACAATAATATTTAAGACTTTACACTATAGAACATAGAGAGAAAACCATCTACAAGGGAGTATAATCTTCAATACATCATAGAATCCACGGAACACCCAAACCCCTACAAGAAACAAAACTTGGAATCAATTTATAGAATTATCTCTTCCTTTTATCGCTTCCTTAAAATACCCCCCAACCCCACATGGCGGAAAAAAGAAGAAAAACGAAAAAATGTCTTGTCAAATTAGCACATCCCTTTAGCCGATACCCCCAACAGAAAAGAGAAAATATTAAGGATGGTATATACTCTGTGGGATTGTAGGGTAAGGTTTGACGTTTTAGGATCTCATTATCTAGATTAACTAAAAGTAGTCAGTTCACTAACTGTTAATGCTATTTACTGTTAATATGGCTAACAGTTAAAAAAATATTATCGAAGAAACTCGATTACAGAATCTTTAACATGTATAGGTTCTACTAATTCAGAATTGTCTCGCCTTGCTTTTTCTATTGCCGATCTAGTAAATGTAATTACTTGGCTTACAAAATTATCTTGAATCTGTTTACTTAACTCGTCTATAGCTTCTTCTGAAAAAACATCTCTAAATGTATGATCATCTCCACATACAGTTTTCACTATTTTATCAATAACTTTTTCTAAAGCACTTTTTTCCGTAATTTGTTTAATTTTAATTTTTTTATCGAAATATCGTCTAATTATCTTTTCGTTGAATAAAGGAGTTTCATACTGATCATTCATTACAAACACATATGTATTGTTAGTTTTTGCAAGTATAGGTACCAATTTATTGAAAAATATTGTCGCTTGATCTGGAGAAGGATCTATACTATATGAATCTGTTATCTTATCAGTTTCATCAATAAAAAAAATTACATGCTTAAATGAACTGCTTTTTCTTATTCGATCTCCTATTTCTGTGATGAATTCAACACAATCATTTAGGGTTGAAGCACGTTTACGCATTTCCTCGGCATAAGTTACAATTTCACCACTTACCTCAGCTTCTAAGCCTAATAATAGAGGTATCGCGTTTATCCAAGTCTTTAATTTACCTATAATTGATTCTCGCTCACCACTTGTATAGGTATATTCTACTGCCAATAACCTTCTAATATCATCAAGCTCTTTTTCTTTTAATTCATTATATTGAGATGCATAATCATGTATTTTTTTTATAAAATTTTTAAGAATATCTTCTAAACTTGTTTCAGTTTCAAATTGATCAATTTTAATTGGAAATACTTGTAAATCCTCTTCATATACTTTATACATAAAATAATTAATTAGAGAACTTTTTCCGGATCCAGAAGCTCCAATTATTGAGTAAAATTTTTCTAATCTCTCTCTTGTTACGTCTTCTAGCAGAATATTCTCTATAGAATCGGATAATAAGACATCAAATGGCACATATAGATTTGGTATGTCAAATACTGGAATAGGACCTCTTGTAATAAAAGGATTGGAATGATACACTCTTTCCAAGATCGAATTCATTTGGATTTATCCTCTCCAGATACTCTAGATATAAAATATCTTTTTTTTCGCCCCTTTTTCTTTGAAGACAGTAATCCTCTTTCTAAGAGTTCTTTCAAGATCTGAGTAAGACGTGATCTACCAAGTCCAATTTCCTTTATAAACTCTTTATCTGATGCTGAAACACCGTCGTATTTCATTAAGTACTGCATTACGTTTTTATGAGAAGAGGATAATTGTGACATATATTTTGAAAGGTTAAATTTATAGTTAGAATCTAAATCACTAATGGTGAAACTTATCTTTTTTCCTTCTTTCTCCGGCCCTAACGATTCATACGCTGATCTAATTATTAAAAGAATAGAAAGTGGATTTCCTTGTGTTCTTTCTATAATTAAATCTAATACATCATTAGTAATGTGAAAATTAGGTCCCAATCTTTTATCTATAAATTTCTTAATATCCCTCCTCGATAATGGTCCTAGTCGGATTATATAAGGGAAAAAGCGATCCAAAGGAGGTTTATATATATACTTAAACTGATTTGAAGCTAACGAAAATACTAAAGAAAATTGCATAACCCATAATGCATCTCTAATACCTCTCAATGAGGTCCAAATATCCCTACCATTAATTTTATCAAGGTTATCATAGAAATATATAAGGTGATATCCTTCATCGTAGATTCTCATGCTTAAATTTTGTAGCATATCTAACGTTTCAATAAAATCAGTTTTCTCTTTAATCCATTTTTCTGATACTGATAAGGTGTTTTTGAGTTGCTCATTTTTACTTAATTCTCTAAAAATACCCTTTATTAAACTTTGTAGAAAAACTTCTCTTGTGAATTGTTCACCGTGTTCAAAAAAATCAATAAAAATTGGTAAGATTTTTTTTGTCTCTGTTCTATATTTCCATAAAAGATCTTTTCTAGATACAAAATATTTAAGATAATTAAGAAAAGAGGTCTTACCACTTCCACGATCTCCTATTATTAATAAGTTCTCTCCATAAAAAATCACCTCTATAGCCTTTTCAAATTCATTAGCTCTACCTACGAATAGATCCATATCATACGCTGTAGGTAGAATAGGTCTATCCGAAAGAATACGCACCCTCTTCGATTCCATTTTTATCACTAAAGTTAACTGTTAATTATTTTAACAGTTAATGATAATAACAGTTATTTTTACTATAAAAGTATAGCTTCCATAAACTACTTAAAACTAGACGAGCTAGTTAGTTATTTCCTCATACTTCTAACATAACAAAAAAAGACACAAAACTAGTTAATATGATATTAGAAACATCTTTTTATTTGAACATAGCCGTCATTTAGTTGCGCTATATAGATATAAATATATTTATATATCTATACCCTTTAATAACTATCATGGGTAAATTACTCATTTCGATATCCAACGAGCTCGAAGAAGAATTACGAGACTACATTAGACGAAAAGGAGATCTAAGCAGAATAATCTCGGAAGCCCTACAATTATGGATTACGAGAAAGAAGGGTGCTCCAAACAATGAAACGTAAATTAACTCTCTTAGTAGAAGAAGATCTTATTCAACAAGCGAAAGACTTAGGCTTAAACATTAGCCGCATAACAGAGAAATCGTTAGAAGAGACAATCAATACTCTAAAACATCAATCAATACGTACGTATACGTATGAAATGCAAAACTATGTTCGCCCAGAATCTCCTCAAAACACAGCTCTTTCGTCGAATAACACTCAATTTGTGGAGCCTCGAGGGGGTTTCGAACCCCCGACCTACAGCTTACGAGGCTGTCGCTCTACCGGGCTGAGCTATCGAGGCGTAGGATCTCTAAGATGTACGTTGAAAACCAAGATTTAAGCACTTCTAGTGCATATATTCTTTTTAGGTGTATATACAATGTCCCTTTCAGAGCGGCAAGTTATTCAGATCATTTTAAACAAGTTAAAAAAGTATCCCAAGATGCTTCTTCCCTATGGTGACGATGCCGTAGCAATACCATGTGATAGTGGAGCTGCAGTTTTAAAAGTTGATATGCTCGTTAAAGCTACTGATATCCCTCAAGGCATGACTATACGTCAGATGGCTATGAAAGCGGTCACCGCTACCGTCAGTGACATGGCTGCTAAAGGAGCACAACCCGTCGCCCTTCTTATCTCCTTAGCACTACCTTCAAACATCAGAGTAGGTCAAGTAGAAGAGCTAGCATTAGGTCTAAACGAAGCAGCAACTCTCTACGGGACATATATCCTTGGTGGAGATATAAACGAGGGGCCTGATATTATTATTGATTGCATCGCTTTTGGTCATGTTAACCCTAAAATGCTTATACCAAGAAATGGAGCGCAATCAGGAGACATTGTAGCTACAACAGGCTTCTATGGAGGTCCACCAGCAGCTCTCAAACTCCTTCAAGAAGAAGTAGGTAAAACTCTTCCCCAGAAAATAAAAAAGAAATTACTTAACACACTTTATGAGCCGAGAGCTCAGCTCAAAGAAGGCTTACGATTAGCTGGTCTAGCCTCTGCCTCAATAGACTCAAGCGACGGTTTAGCATGGTCACTCCATGAAATCAGTGACATGAGTCACGTTAAAATTATGCTTACTGATATACCAATAAGCCCCGAAGTTTACCATTTCGCTAACAAAACTGCAAGTAATGCACTAGACTTAGCACTCTACGGAGGAGAAGAATACACACTAATCGTGACAATTCCTCCTCAAAGATGGCAGCAAGCCTTACAAGTAATAAAAAAAGGTGGAGGGCAACTCCATAAGATTGGATATATAGCAGTGGGAACTGGTCTCTACTATCAAGAGAAAGAAGGATCGGTGAAAAAACTGAAAGCTGAAGGCTGGGAACATTTAAAACGGAAGGCAGAAACTACTCCACTTTAGCTAGCTGAGAAAGTGTTGAATTTAACACCCACCACTTTATTAACTTCATTTTATATTCCACTCTAAATAGCAATCATCTAAATTTTTAGGGAGATCTCCCAATGACAAGTCGAAAACGGAGACTTAAAGATAAACGTAAACGCCGAGTAACGACGGGTGAGATCATCGGCTTCTCTATATTGGGACTCTTCATACTCTTCGTCATCTACCTAATGATACCTCCTCAGCTCTTCTATTCACCAACTCATACTGATGAGATGACCATCTTCACATCTGAAACTTCGTCTTCCTTAATCCAGAAATCTCCGATGAGAGCAGCAATTATCGATCAACTTGCTATGCATTGGCCTAACCAACGCTTTATTTCATCAGCAGAAACTATACTAAAAAACGCTGATTTTACCGTTGATGTCTATGATCCAGAAAAAGTGACTGTTGACCTGTATGGATCATTAGCTATCTATGAATATGATCTTCTCATTTTCAGGGTTCACGCTGGTGTGAATGAGCAGATGGAAGGACACCCGGTCGGCTTATTCACCACAGAGTCTTACAGTGAATTAAAATATTCTTGGGAACAATTAAATGATGTAGTTGGTTCAGCTCAAGCCTTCAACCAGAGTGAAGTAGTATTCGCTGTAACTCCCAAGTTTATCCGAGACAAATCTGTGATGGATTACAATGGTGCCGTCATTATCTTGATGGGCTGCTTCGGCGTCTATAGCAGTGAACTGCCACAAGCCTTTATTGATCGAGGAGCATCCATTGTTATAGGATGGGATGGACTCGTAAGCCTCGAATACACCGATAAAGCCACGCTCACCCTTTTAGAAAATATGCTCTTAGAAGAGATGAGCATCGAAAAAGCTGTCAAGGAAACAATGAGGAGAGAAGGACCTGACCCCTACAACGACAGTATCCTGCTCTACTACCCCCCCGAAAGAAGTATCTTGAAGGTATCAGACATCTTTATGAATCAAAGGGTAGTATTAGAAGTTAAGAATCCTAAAGCTTCCTATTCATAGTAGGAATGATTGAATTATATTTTAGAAGTGTATGTATGGAGAGATACTTATGGAGAAGTTATGGCCCTATGTTTTACCCCTACCGATAGAAGAAGGAGAGCAATCCAAGATCCTCTTCTCTCTCTTCAAATCTAAAGCATCAATAGCTATCATAAAGTATATGCGTATGGAGGGAGCAACGTATCAACGTGATATGATCAAAAAACTCCCGTACTCGAATAAAACGATCATACAACATTTAGAAACCCTCGTTTCAGCTAACGTCTTAAAGGAAGGAATGGAAAAATCTAAGGAAAAGAGAGCATGGGTTAAATGGTATACTCCCACCCCACTAGGAAGGTGGATACAACTTCTCCTGATGCCACCACAAAAGGTTCCTAAAAACAAAATTAACGATCTTCTCAATGACCTTTTAAAACTTCAAGTAGAAGGCGCAGTTAAATTATGTCTAAAATATAAGCTCGATCCTGAAAGCTTGAAAGCCTCGTTTATGGAAACCTATGAGAAAATCATCGCGGATTTTAAATAATAATCACTAAATTCAACATGAAAAATAACAATATCAACTGTTTTACTACTTCATTTTATATTCGGTGAAAAACCTTATTAACGTAGTGTACTCAACTACATCGAGTTGGAGTAATCTACATCAGGTGTCATTATTGTGGAGTAAAGGATTAGAATCTTTAAAGGCTAAGCATTTAACCCTCATAGCGGTATTCGCTGCAATAGACGTCATCCTCGCAGCCTTACCTGCTTGGTGGATAAGTTGGGCTGCAGTGATAAAACCCCTCCATGGAATATTCTTAGGTCCTCTAGGTGGAATGTTAGCTGCATTTATAGGAGGTATTATAGGGAATGTTGTTTGGCCTCAGACCGCTGTTCTCGCGATCTTCACTTGGATTCCCGGTTTAATAGGTGCTTTAGGAGCCGCTTTAATGATTAAACGTTCATGGAAACTTGTATTTGTTATACTCGGGGTTCTTCTACTGATGTTCTATTTACATCCGATAGGAAGGACGCTTGCGTTGTGGGCGTTATATGATAAGGTGATTGCATTGATTTTGATTTATCCCACAGCGATCTTATTAAAAAAGATGTTAGAGTCAGGTTTAGAATGGAAATTTTTAACCCCCACATTGATTCTTGTCTCATTTATTGGAACTCAGATTGATAATACAGTTGGTAATAACTTATTCATCTTTCTGAAACTATACGAATTGTTCGGGATATCAGTTGACGCGCTTCTTCCCATCTATATTACAGGCGCATTCATTATGACGGCGCAGAGAATAGTTATCGCAGTCGTCGCAGGACTCATTGGTGCTCCCTTATTGAAGATTATTCAAAAGTCTGGGACTATACCATGGCCTTTAACCTAGTAATATCAACACTAGGTTTAGCTTTTACTTGAATTCCTTTCTACAAAGAAGCTCTTTGCTTGTGCGTAGCAAGATAGAATAAGGAAGAGTAATATCAAATTGTTGGGGTTCACCTATCGATAATGATTTACTGATTCGTTTTTCGAAGTGAGAATGATGGTGTATTCTAATCAGTATAAGGAGGTACATGCGTACGTCGATGGTGGTTCAAGACATAATCCTGGAAAAGCAGCTGTAGCCTACATCATTGCTGATAAAGAGGACAGAGTACTTAAAACTGGTAACCGGTACATTGGAATTCGCACGAATAATGAAGCTGAATATGAGGCTTTAATAAGCGGGTTAAACGAGGCTTTATCGATTACAAAAAAACGGATTCTCTGTTTCTCTGATAGTAACTTGGTAATAAATCAGATGAATGGAATCTGGCGAATAACTAAAGATCATTTACAAGTTCTTTGGAATGAAGCTCATGCTATTGCACGTCAATGTGAGGAAACTCACTTCACACATCTTTCCAGAACTAATTCTCTGCTGGTAGAGGCGGATAGTTTAGTGAATGAGGTCTTAGACGCTGAAGGGGATTAAGTTATCATCGTAAGTACTGGTGTAATCGTTTGAGGTACACTCAAAGTTAATATATAACGCTGTTATAGTTTTAATTAATGTAAAATAATAGCTTGAAGCTATTTACTCTATTCAAGAAGGATAAATACAATGAACGTTTCTGATAAAGAAAGAAAAAAGGAAGTAATAAGAGACCTTATAACGAGGCTTCATCAAGGCTTATCCATTGAGGAAGCAAAAGAAATCTTTGAAAAAGAAGTAGGGACTATAAGCTCTGCAGAAATCGCAGAGGTTGAACAATCTCTGATAAATGAAGGCCTTTCACCAAATGAAATAAAGAAATTTTGTAATGTTCACGCTCTTCTATTTAAATCAGCACTTCAACAATCAGTTTCCAAGGAGGAATCTCCCACACACCCCATCTTCCTTTTCAAACTCGAAAATAGAGAGATTGAAAAAATCACCAAAGCAATAAAAGATGTTATTGAAAAAAAAGATGGATATACCATCACACAATTAACCGAGAAGATACAAACGTTGCTTACACAATTACGAGGAATCGACACTCATTATACACGAAAAGAACAGCTGATTTTCCCCTTCTTAGAAAAGCATGGTTTTACAGGACCTTCAAATGTCATGTGGGGAAAAGACAACGAAATTAGAGAACTGTTGAATACTAGCATCAAAGAAATTAAAATGGTAACAACTGAAAAGGATTTCAACGACTATACAAGTAATTATCTCACATCATTACTTGATGAAGTTGAAGGTATGATCTTCAAAGAAGAGAAAATCCTCTTTCCTGCATCCATTGAAAAATTGAATATTGATGACTGGATTAAAGTACAACAAGAAAGTAACGAAGTTGGCTACGCTTTTATTGAAAAACCTGAAGCAACAGCCTCTCTTGAGCAAGATTCAGAACACATAATCATCGAGAATACAGAGATCAAAGATACTATAGTATCCCTTCCCACTGGTAATCTCCAAATGAACGAATTATTGGGTCTATTGAATACTTTACCAGTTGACATCACCTTCGTAGGAAAGGATGATGCTGTGAAATATTTCTCTGATAGCAAAGAAAGAATCTTCGTTAGAACAAAATCGGTTTTAGGTAGGAAAGTACAGAATTGTCATCCTCCCCAAAGCGTTGATGTTGTAGAAAAAATTCTAACATCATTTAAAGAAGGAAAAAGAGATTCTGCTGATTTCTGGATTAACTTCCAAGGTAAATTAGTATACATCAAATATTTTGCAGTAAGAGATAAAGAGGGAGCCTATTTAGGAACACTTGAAGTTACTCAAGATTTAACAGAGATAAAAAAGCTGGAAGGCGAAAAGAGACTGCTTGATGAAAGAGAGTAACGTAGCTAGCTAAGCAATTAAAAATTATTAGCATATAAAAATAATCTCCATTTGTTTACTTCACAGCTATAAGTTTTTTATATTATATAGGGGAATATAATATATAAGTGATAAGGTAACTGAATACGAAGATATTAACAACAAATCATTAAAAAAAATTAAATATTTTCCAAACAGAACAAATAAACGATCGTAAAAAATAACACCGTTATATTTAAATATAGCCCAGTTACTTAGTATAGACTTACTAGTTATTGTTGGTTATCTTTTGAGGATTTACTATGAAAGGAAAACCTACCCGTCGACAATATCTAAAATATGCGGGTGGAGCAGTTGCTATTGTAGCAGTTGGCGCAGGCGGTTACGGCGCATATCACTTCTATCCTCCCCCTGAAAAGACTTCCATAAACACAATTACTAAAACACTAGAAAATGGAGATGATCGTATGAGTTATACACTTCCAGATCTACCCTACAGTTATGATGCATTAGAACCTATACTCTCAAAAGAAATAGTAACGATCCACCATGATAAACATCATAACGGGTATGTGAATGGAGCAAACTCCGTATTAGAGAAACTAAAAACCGCTCGAACATCAGATTTCCAAGACGTTGATATACGAGCCTTAGAGAGAGATTTAGCATTCAATGCTTCAGGCCATGTTCTGCACTCTCTCTACTGGCAGAATATGAGCCCTGATGGAGGAGGAACTCCCGGAGGAACACTCGCTGATATGATTAACGAAAGCTTCGGAGGATACAATGCATTCAAGTCGAAACTATCACTTGCTGCTAAGCAGGTTGAAGGATCCGGTTGGGGATTACTCGTCTACGAACCATTCTCACATACTCTTTTAATC
>CAZAXO010000035.1:0-14558 GCA_964489085.1 uncultured Candidatus Bathyarchaeia archaeon | reverse complement strand
CATTAGAAGAGTATATGTATTTCCGTATGATTCTATATTTTCTGTACTTAATTTTATAGTCATTTTTATCTTTTACTCTGTTTAATTTTTTCTTTTATAGCAATATTCAAAAAAATAATGTCATCAAATGACATTTTTCTAAGAGTTTCGTATGATACTTTTACATTATTTAATATATTAAATTCAACAACTCTATAGTTATATTTAGGAATAGATATTCCTCTACAAGCTTTACCCATTTCTCGTTGTTTTTTTACCATTTGTTCTGTGGTTATTTCGAATATTTCAAGCAACTTTCTGTAGATCTTAAGTACCAGAACACCATTATACTCAGGAGGGTCTACCATAACGTTTTCTACGAACCATTCAGCTCGTTCAATCTCTGTTTGATACTCTCCAAGTATAACTTTTTTCCATTTGTTCCAACTTTTATCAGTTTTATACTTGTAGTGATCACCATCAATCTCTACAGTATCTATATCATCTGTAATTTCAACTGTTTCGCCATCTAATTCTACTTCTATAGAGTTATTAATAAAAAATCACCTATCCAGTGTATGATGCTATCTCGCATGGATCATAAGCATCTACATAAACTGATGATGAATATCTTGCTGGTCTGAGTGTGACTTCGACTGGAGATATATTTTCTTTAATTTCTTGAATTTTCTCAGTAACTTTCATTACAGCAAGGTCTGTTTGGACAATTGATATAACGTCTTCATTTGCTCCACTACCTTTGTCTAATGTAATTGTAAGATTCACTGTAGATGATGTTGTTTTTTCAGCATAAGTTGATTCATGTGGTGAAAGTTCCCATAATTGATTGTCTTCAGGATATAGAGTTAATACAGTTTCAACTTCTAACATCCCTTCCTTGTCGTAATTAGCATGTTCTTGTCCTCCTGTTGCTGGTGCTCCATGTTTATATACTCCATTATTTTTGAAGCTAATTTTAAATGCTTCGACTTCATTTTTTGTCGAAGAAGTATATGTTGTTCCACCTATAGTTAACGTAATAGCTGCGTGTTTCCAGTGAAAGTAGTGAACTGTAGGGTCTAACGATTTAGAAGAAGAGTTTATTGTATAGTCTGTAGTACATGCTACTGCTTTAGCATTTAAACATTTAAGTTCTACAGTTACAGGAGAATCTTCTTTTCCCTCTATTGTTACTTCATCTGCTTTACTACCAAGCAAAGCTTTTATGTGTTTATCCGTTCCATTACCATGCACAAAATATGTGAAGAAGCTTGTACGATCACCAATTGTTATAGTATGTCTAAATATCGCTGTAGAAGCTGTGGTTGTTGAAGTGCATTGACCAAGAACAGCATTTAATACATGTGCGTATCGTAGATTGCCAGAGAGAGTCAGTTCTCCATTTTTATAAGCTCCTTCAAATGTATGTGTAGGTAATCGAGAATCAGTCCCAACATAGTGAGGTTGATCTCGTTCCATCGTTGGTTTACCCTCGGAGAGATCCAGTTCCGAAGTAAATAAATTCCAATCTATATCAGAAGCAGCTAGAGGAGGATTATCATACGTTGAAGATATCTGTCTGAACCCACCATCTTCCCATCCAAAGCCAACCTTTGATTTTTTTACCGTATACCTTGTCATTAATCTATAATCCGACTACTTGTTTTTAAAATATTCGTTTTTTCTACTAAAAAACAAAAATATAAACATCATAGCTCTCTGTATATACCCATGATTAGCATTTACTATATCATAACCTTTCTGGGCAACTTTTTTAGCTTCTTCTATATTATCTACTATATATTTATACTTTTCTTTCAATTCTTTCTTATTCTTAAAAGTATAGCATGTAACTTTATCTATAAATCCAATTTGCTCCATACCATCTACATGATAATTCAAAAGTATACATTTAGATGCAAGAGCTTCAAACATTCTCTGATTTATACCACCATATAGACCTGGTATATTCAGAGCTATTTTCGTATTTTTCATAAAATCTGAGTATTCTTTGGTCCACATTGTTCCTTCTTTTGGATAATAAAGACCTAATTTCTCAGCTACAGGCAAAAATTCTTCTCTAAGATTATACAAGTTATCTTGTAAATAATCACCTATGCTTGGGAAATTGAATACTCCTTTAAACGCAAACAAGTGTTTTCTATCATCCCAGTTCTCTTTTTCTTCTGGTCTAAATATATCTAAGTTAACTGCATGTGGTAAATAAGTTTTGAATTTAACTTGAGTAAAAGCATGTGGAAAACATCTTGCTAATGTTAATTCTCCACCAGGATAAGCCCATATTAACCAATCAACATCTTCTGGCAAATATGGATGCAATATCTCTGTATAATAATACATCACTGGTATTTTAACATCACTCAAATCATACGTAAGATCGTTTTGTATTATCACTACAAAATCGAAATTACTATCAGATAGATCAAGTATTTTTGATAATTTTAGATTTTTTTCGTGATACATAAGTTGTTTGGTCTCTTTAACTCCTGTAAATGCTGATATACAAAAATCTACATCTACTCTAACTCCATGTAGTTCTCTATACCAACATACTTTACATACGTACCATCCTAAGCTTTCAATAGACTTAGATAACTGCTCTGCATTATGATTTTCACCATAATTACCTATAACCATACATCTTCTATCAGATAATTGATAATCTTTTGATAATCTGAGTTTAGAAAATTCAAATGGTAACTGTGCTAAATTAACTCCCACTTCTAACTACTCCATCTCTGAAATCTGCTGGATCTAATAAAAAAAATTCACTTGCTCTGGTATGTGTAAATCCAAGTGTACTAGAGTAACGACTTAACAACCTTTTAAACTCACTGCTTGAAATATCCATACAATCAGCAACAATTTTGTCTATATCATATTCTGCATTAGGATCATTAAGATTTACCACTTTACTTTTAGCTTTTCCACCAGACCATCCAACTACTCTACTTGCTTTTTCATTAGAATGTTTTAGTCGTTTATCAGAGCGAAAAGTGGTCTTACCATAATAAACTGGAACTTTAAAATATAATGTAAATGGAAAGTTGACATTTTTTCTATTTTGTTGAACTAGATAATTCCTTGTAGCAAGTCTCATTCTTCCAGTTCCACCCTTAGGTACTTTTCCTTTATCTCCAAAGAATCCTACTCTAGGATCACCAACTATGTTTTTATTTATTTTATCTACTATAATTCTGTGCATAAGTCTCATCTCTCTTCTAAATAAATCTGTTATATCTAACTTATCAGACAAGAGAATAAATTTGTTATTTGGAACTATAGAGAAAAGTAGATAATCATCAGTTTCTCCCATAGCACCAAAATTACCAGATGTAGATAATTTTTTCCCTCTATAATATTGCTGATAATTTCTGGTTTGTCTTATAAATCTTTTAGTTTGACGCTTAAACGGTGTAAACTTTGGAATTTTTTTTCGTTTAGGAGATATCGTGACCAACTCCTCTTCTAGTTAACAATATCACAGCTCTTATACGAGCCCAAAATGGAGTATGAACTTTATCTTTTATTTGAGTAGATTGTAAATAAGCATAAACGTTAATGTTATCCAATTTAGCTAACGTTCTTATTTGTTTTAAAAATTCATTGTACATCAGAAGAGTATGATCAGCTGCTTTTCCTCCAACTGGAGCTGTTTTACTAAACACCAAAACGTCAATAAGTGTATCATTAATTGCATCAATATTACCAGTTATATCTGCTAGTGAATATTGTGTATCTAATTCATTTAATTCTATACTTCTCTTATACATCCAATATCTCACTGGTGAATCTGAATCATAATGATGTATAGATTCTGGTTTTACAACACTTACGTTCCAATTTGTATCTACATAGCTTACAATTGTTTCAATATCGTGTGTAACACTCATTAAATCACCTAGTTTATTAGAGTAAATCTAGTTTCTCTATAAGACACTAGTTCTTCAAATCTCTCAAACATCCATTGTATTCTATCTAAATTCATGCTCGGTTCTTCTGGTGCATACGTTAAATTATGCTGATATGTTGGATCTAAATTTAACATCCCTAGAAAACAATGAAGAAATACCATTTCTTTAATATCTGCTGGAACTCCATATATTCTTATTGTATCTGTATCTGCTAAACCGTCTGTAACAGCTGTAGTTCCTGTTGCTAAGTTAAGAGTTGTT
Organism: uncultured Candidatus Bathyarchaeia archaeon; assembly: GCA_964489085.1. GTDB lineage: Archaea > Thermoproteota > Bathyarchaeia > 40CM-2-53-6 > DTGE01 > CAZAXO01. The sequence continues at coordinate 10,383 of CAZAXO010000035.1, read as the reverse complement.
GTTCCACCACTATGCGTTGATGTTATTATGCGATACGTATTTCCAACAGCAGTTCCATCCAATACTTCTATTAATTTTCCATTATATTGTCCATCAGTAGAAGTGAGTGTAACTTGTATAGAAGTTTCAGCAACGCTTGTTATATCAAGTATATCTTCTATTACTTCTCCAATATCATCTTCAGCATTTCCATACCTATACACAATCTTAACTGGAGATCTATATTGAGGTTTAAATGTTTTGAAGTATAAAATTCCATTTTGATAATCAATATAATAAGAATTATACCAACCTTCAGTATAAGTAGCACTTGCTACTATGTCGACTTCTGCACCATCAATAATACAAGTAATAGAAGTTACTGATATAACTGGAGCATGTTGAAAGTTAACAGTAGAAGGCATCTGTTTTTTATTCAATAAATTTCTATAGCTATATTGAAAATACGGATGAGTGTAATATGGATACCAAACCGTTTCAGTAGCAACATTTGATGACTTCCAAGAGTTTCTAAGTCTTCTGTCTATTGCAGATTCAGAAGAAAGTAATCTATCGTTAATTTCTTTTAATGTAGGATCTGTACTCTCAGAATATACAGCTCTAATTCCTCCTCTTCTATCCATTATGTACGATGAAAACTCTACAGCATTTCCATATGTAGGAATCAATTTAGAAGAAACAGACATTTTCTTATCACCTACACTGAATTATTGAACCAACCATAATTAGTATAAACTGTAGATGAAGATGCACAAGTTGTAGATGTCTCGACTTTAATTGTATTAGCACTACTACACATTACATTAAGGTCATTAATATAATATTCAGTAGCACTTGTTATAGATGCTGTATGAACTATAGCGTTATATAGGGTGCTTGCTGTATCTACCCTTGTAATAGTTAAGCTACCTGTATATGCAGCTGGAAATTTGACCCAAAATTCGTGCAATAAAGCTCTACGCCCTGGGGGGATGTTCTTTTGTTGACTCAATGATCCGTTAACTACTTCACTAAATTTGTATAGGAAGATTTCTCTTAAATCGCTCATTTTTCTCACAACTGAAACTGTAAATTAAAAAAAATATTATACTGTTCGTCTCTCGTCTATGATATAGTCGAACATAAATCTGAAATTAGCAGTTGTATATCCAGCTATACCAGGTGCAGTAATGCTAATTGGAGTATCAGCATTAATTGTAGCATCCTCTTTATCATACTTATATGTAGAATTTGCAGCTAACGTTACAACCACAGATGATGTTCCGTCTGTTGCAGTCACTACAAATGCTGTAGATGTTGCAGCTAGAGCATTTATGCGAGCAGATAAAACGGTTATCTTATATGGAAAACTTATCTTTCCAAGCTGAATTGTTGTTGCTGAAGCGTCAGCTACAATTTCTGAGCACCATTGATGAACATTATGGTTATTATCAGCTAATTGCTTTAGGAATGACGCTTTTTCTTTATCAGTTAGATTAGTAGGCATTATTTATTCCTCCTATCTTATTGCACCTACATATTTAAGTGTACATGTTGTAGTTGGAGCAGCAAAAGTTAAAACTGCTGATGATGGCGTTGTAGTAATATCAGTTGCAGCTTTTAATGGTTGAGCAGTTGAAGATCCTTCAAAATCGTAAGTGAAGAAAATTAATGTTTCTCCATAGCTTGAAAAATCTAAAGTTAAAGTTGTATCTGCATTTCCAATAGTTTCGCTTCCCATTAATAGTCTAGGCCCATCAACAGCCATTTCTTTTACAACTAAACTAGATGGTGTTGCCATTTTTTATCTATTCTCCTTTTAATTTTTTATTTTCTTTTTTTAGTTTTTTGATTGCTAGTTTGTACTTTTCATTCTCTTCGAGAACTTCTTGATACTTAGCATTAATGCTGTTGTACTTCTCTGATAGTTCATCCATAGGACCTATTTTTTCTTTCATATCAGCTATCACATTTTTCAGAGATTCGATGCTGGTTTCTTTCGAGTTATTGTCAGATTTAAGGTTTTTAATTTCATCTTCTAATTTGGCTATTTTTTTGGATGCAGTAGCATGAGTTTTTATATATTTATCTTCCTCTTCAACTATAGCATCATAGTTAATTTTAGGTTTAACCTCTTCTTCTGTAACTCTTCGGAAAGGTCCGTTTGGATTGCATTTAATTAGTTTTTTAAAAAAAGCGATCTGATAAGGATTTGTCAACTTGAATGGTACATTTGCACTTATGGATATCGGTTTCACGTTAGGAGTTCCCGTTGGATAATTGGTTTTACTAACGGACGAGATAAACCATGCTTCTAATTCTACTTCTTCTCCCATTCAGATCACCTATGAGCTAAGGTCTCTTACCTTACCTTGTTTTCTAAAGTTAGTACAAACTGTATTCATTACGCTTCGATACATAATGTTAATATCAAAGGATGCTGTAGTTTCAGGGCCTTGCCATTGATAAAATCTTGTTGGAATTAATACACTTACAAATAAGTGATCTAAGTTGATAAAATAGATTCTACCAAGAGAAACATCTTGAACAACGTTTTTATCTTCATAAATTGGAATACCACGATATGTAGAAACTTGGAAAGCTCCTTCAACACCATCCCGTTGATCTGGTCCTAAATTTCGCATTCCATCTTTTCCACCACGTAAGTATGTAATTCCACTTAATTGATCGAATCGTTGCTGTGATTGACATAATTGATCAATTCGAATTGCTGTTTCAGGATGTGTAACCATGATAACTCGATTGTTATACATTCCTCCTTCAGTTCGAATTTGTTGGATAACGCTATCTAATAAGCTTAATGTTAATGGTCTATCAGCACTTCCAAAGGCTTGTCCACTGACTTGTGCATCAGCCCATGTGTTTGTTCCAGCATCACGATCTACACCAAATACATCTAATTGATTTGCTGGAATAACAGCTGAATTATCTGCTTTTCCGTATGATAATTCTGTATTATTTGCAATAATACGATCAATTGGAGTCAAGTGTGTAGCCGAAGTTGAAGCTGAAGCTGCGTCAGCTAATAATTCTATGTTAATAATTTGCTTATGTCGTTTAGTAAGCCATTCTGCTAAGAATGAAACATCTACACCATCATCAACCAGAGATAAAGCATCTAAAATATCAGATCTCTTTGATCTACGTGCAATTGAAGCTGGAGAAATACTAAGCGTCGAAACTGCTGGATCTTCCTCAGATGGAATAGAACCTCCTTCTACTGTATATTGTGCAGTGTTAGCAGATTCATCAGTAATAACTCTCCATCCAGAAGTGCTCCAAGGAACTTTCTTCAATAAAGCAAATAGATTGGCTTCACGATTTACTTGATCCCATGCAACTCTCCCATACATAGTGTTTACGTAGTTTGTAGAACCACTAGTAAGAGCTTTATTGAAGAAGCTTCCACCATATACATAAGTTTCTAAATCATCAATAGTTTGAATAAATCCTTTTTTAATTAATTCTAATACTCTTTTTGGATCTATTTCTACAATGTTGTTTGTATTTGGTTCGTTTCCTTTCATTTTCTGTAGAATTTCTGGATGTTGAACCAAGTCATTTATATCTGCTTTATAGGGATTTGTAATTCCATCCATTATTTAATCTCTCCTTTAATTTGTTGTTGTAAGAAAGTCATCTTCCTACCGATTTGGAACATCTGATTAGATGGAATTTCACCTTTCTTCATTTTTTCATCTAACTCAGCAAGTTGTTTTTTTGCATCTTCAATTACTTGATCACGCTGAGTATTTGATTGATTTGGTGGGATTCCTCCATGAACAGTAGCTACGTTGGTTGTACTCAACATTTTTTTGATAACTGCTTCATTTCCAACTAGCTCTTTATAAAGGACTCTCCATGCTTCAATCATTTTCGTTTTTGTGGTTATTTCTTTATTAAGAGTTGCTATTTTAGATTTTAATCCTTCATTGTCCTTAGTAATAGTATCAATTTGTGTTTGCTGTTCTGTAACTTGTTTAGTTAGTACATCGTTTTGATCTTTATATTGCTTTAATAATCCTAACGTTTGATTGTTTCCTCTAAGGGCCTCAGCTTCTTTTCTTACGTCATCTAGAACGCTCGAATTTTGCTGATCGGATTCCTCATTAGCAACATCTTCTTTTTTGATTTCAGTTTTTTTGTTTTCTTCTTCTTTAGTCATATTAATCACCATCTTGCATAGTACTGGCATAAAACTGTTCGTTTCTAAACTTCTTAACACTGCTCTTGGATTAGCTGGTTGGTGAGGTATACCATCTATTGAGCAAATTACTGAAACTTCATATAATTCAAGCTCATCATGATACCTTACCTGTTTACCTTCTACTTCCTCGTAATGATATTTTAAAGGTTTTCCACCAATAGAGAAAGAGACTGGAGCAGAATCACTACTGTTGATGAAAGCTTCCCAAACCTTGTCAGGTATACTTCTACCATCATTAAAAATTTTTCCTCTGACTAGGTAAGCATCTTCTTTACTTTCAGGATCAACTTCTATTTTAGAATCAATAAGATTGCCAACTGGTATATTACTATGTAATAATTGTAATTGACCACCTGACTCACGATATATTCTAAACGCTTTATCCAGAACGGCAATAGGTACCACATCATTTTGCCTATCGACAATCTCCACTGATATGTAAGCTTCAAACTCACGATCATCAGAAGATTTTATTACTATTCCAAGGTTCATGTGGTTTCGTTCCTTACATAAACCAAAAACTCAACATACTTATAAATATTATCTAAAAATCAGTCTAAATGTAAACATTTGAAAGTAAAAAAATATTCTATATAGATGTGCTATATTCTTCAAAAAGTTCATTAATTATATCTGAATACTTACTCATTTCATGTTCAAACCTTTTATCTACTATAAACTTTTTTCCACTATGCTTGTATCCGCATAACTTAAAGGGTAACATAGTCACTAAATCATACTTGAAACAAACTCTAGTTGTGTTAGGTACTCTTCTATTATAAGATTCCACAAAATATTTATTCCCTACTCTAGGAGAACCAAAAGTAATAACCTGAATATCTAATTCTTCAAAATTGTATTGTAAGTCAACTGCACACAAAATAGCTATAGCTCCACCCAAGCTATGACCAGATATAAATACTTTTTTAGACTCTGTTCTATTTACAATTAAGTGTATTTTATTTCTTATATCTACATTATTATAAGCTATAAAAAATCCACTATGTATTCTTATTCTAGATTCTTTATTATCATAAGGATACCTTCTCTTCATAAATAAAAGATCTAATATAGCATCTTTAAGATCATTAGTTCCTACAAAATGTATGTATAATGTATCGTCTATTTTTTTGTAGTAGCCTTCTGTTCCAACACCACTTCTAAGCCATTCAACACCAGACATATCATTGTCTGATATGAAATCTACTGCTTTAGTAGCATCTAATATCATTCTGGTCCTATCAGGATCATCTTCAATTCTTTTAATATTTTCCATCCTATACCATCTACTTTTTTTATTTCTCCTTTTATTCCTTTAGCATTACCACTTTTAGTATATAATATTTCAGATTCTTTAACTGCAACCAAAAAATTGTATGGATACTTAAACATATCAAATATCTTTTCAGCTCTAGCTGTACTTATTTCTGGAAAAGAAGATAGAATATGTATTATTTTAGCTTTGATTAATCTTTCGAAATCTCTATCTTCTACTATAGGAAAATTAGGTTTCAACTTACTAGAATAATCTTCTACAATTTCTTTATTGTATTTATCAGCTAGTTGAAGTATAAAATAAGCAGTATCATTTATATTTCTTAAATGAACTACACTGTTAAAGTATTTGGCAAATGTAGAAGCTAATATTGCCAAAGAAGAATGAATATTAAAATTTCCTATTTGGTCTATTGGTCCATCGTATTCAATTAATGTCATTCTCATTTTGTAATTTTTAACCATCTTTACATTTTGAGAAGACCATCTTCCATCCTTAGCTGATTTAATCATATCATCGTAAGTTTTTCTTTCAATACAAATAAAATCATGAATTATGATATCTCCAGTTTCAAGATGATTTATATCAAAATCTATACCCATATCAAGCAAAATATCTATAAGATCGTGTTCTCTATCGTCTATAACAATAGGTTCAACCATGAAATAGTTAAAGAAAATAAAAAATTTAAATGTTTACATTACGATCATGTCAATAGCATTTTCAATAATATCCATAGGATCACTATATAAATCTTTCATAAAAGATATTGCAGACAATAAATCTCTATTTATCTTTGGTTTCTCTATAGCTTCTTCTCTTAGCTTATTAAGATTCTCTTCTTCTCTCATTTTTTCTACTTCTTTTTTATCTTTAAGATCCTTGTATTTTTTAAACGTTTTTTCATCTACATAATCATATTCATATGGATTGAAGAAAATTTTGTAAAATATCTCTCCACCTATAACTCTTATCTCATTATATTTTATCAAATTATCTCTAAGCTCTACAAATTCTTTACTCACAAATTCTTTAGTTCTAAACCCTGGAATCTTAGGTCTAGTTGGAGTACTTGGAGATTTAACTTTATCATCTCTATCCATCATACCAATATTTTGTTGTTCCATAATCTCTCTTTTACTCAATTTTCTAAAACTGAATGGTAGTAATTTTTTATTATCATATCCAAGTAGATTAGTAAAATCTGGTGTAACTTCATATCCCATATCTTGAATAGTTAATGCAAGATTCATTTCTCTTTCGAGATTTGCAAGTCTTGTGTCATTTTCAGCATTATCAGTTCTTCTAACAATAAGTTTTAAATCATCTGGAATGTCAAATTGTCCATATTCACCAAGAGCTTCCATTAATCTTGGAAACAGTACATCATTATAAACCATCTGACCAGCTAAAGCTGCTCTATCAGTTACCTGAACCTGTAAAGATTCAGAATTTAATCCACCTACTCCTTCTAAATCATTAACCATAACGTTTTGAACGCCAAGCATAGCACAAATTTCACGTTTCAAATGATTTAGAGAATCTTGCATTTTTAACTCCTCAGGAAGTGGAGTAAACTTAACGTATTGAACGAAATTACCTCCACTCTTTTCAGAATCAACAGCAATAATAGGCATATAGTAGCGATCTTCCATATATTTAGATTGTGCTTTTTCAAGCACATTTTTTATTTGACTTGGATTATTAGAGTTTATAAAAATAGCTCCTTGTGGTGCTCGATTATATTCTAAAAACGATTCTAAATATTGAGTTAATCTGATTCTTACATCAATTTGATTTGACAAAGTTACTATTGGGCTTAATCCATACAACCTAGAAATGTTATATTTGCTCATGTGGATTACTTCGCCTTTAATATGATAAAAAATTGCTTCATCTGTATCAGGATAATCTGTAACTACAAATTCTACATCATGTAACATAGCGTTACATACAGGACATCTATAATTTCCATCAGAATAATTGAACATTTCTTCAGTATATCTAAATACAGCTTGATTACTTAAATATGAAACACTACCCATTCTTTTAGTTAAAGATCTATAATCTTTATCTTTAGCCATCATAGCCTCACATACTAGGCATCTACCATACACTCCACCTATTCTAGTATTGTCACTTGACACAAACCTATAATATAATGGATTTCCTCTATATATTTCTTTTATATCCGAATATAGAATTTCACCAGAATCACGATTTAAAACATAACTTCTACTAAAGCATAAAAAGGCATCATCTACAATATTTAAGTCATCTTCTATTTCAAACAACACTTGCAAAAAGGTTTGGTAATTTCCATTAACTTTTTTAAACATTTCGTTTAATCTTCTCACTTGCTCCTCAAATCTATTTTGATTTGTAAACTCCAATCCTTCACGAAAATGATACATTTTGAGAATTTGACAACATGTTCTATATGCAGATTCATGTTGAGCGAGCCAGTAGAAAAACCGATAGGTTCCTGATGGAGGGTGTAAAGTTCCTTTTTCATATACATCATGTCCTTTACCATACCCTCTTTCCCAAGAATCTATAACGTCAATACTAATTTCTTCAGAAGCTTTATTCATTTTATACGGAATTATAGCAGATACTTGTGCGATTTTATATGCCTCCTCATCATCATATCTAAAGTATTATACCTAACTTTTTTATTACTAATTACATTTATAGGACAAACTTCTATATTATTAATCTTTTGGTTTGTCTCAAGACAAATTTCATTTACATGATCATATCTATTGCATTTCATACAATTTTTACCAGATTCATCAAATAGATTACCTATCAATATGGCACTCTCCATTTTCTTTATTTGAAGTCTATAACACGATTCTACACCATCAATCTCATCTATTTTTGATGTATGAGGATAATCAGTAAGTTGTTTTTTAGTTGGTTTATATCCGTTAGCTTCTCTACACATCCAAAATGTATAACTAGCTAACATAGAAGCTATACCAGTTGCGATTCTTACATGTTTATCTAGTGAATTAGATTTGCTATCTAGTGGAATACCAAATTTATTAAATTCTTCTAAATTTTCTTTTACATATTTTCCAAAAAAGTTTTCTTCAAAACATATTATCTTTGAATGAAATATTGTATAAACTTTATAGACTACTGTAATTAGAGACTTATCTGGATCTTTACTTTTTAACAAATAATTGCCAGAAACAACATCTAATAAATATACTCCAGCATCTTCTTTGGTCCATCCTTCTTCATCTCCATTTATTTTACACATAGTGCATAGAACTGTTTTTCCAGCTTTAGCATCTTTAGTTTTCTTTGTTTTTGATGGTAAACTATAACCTACATCAACCCAAGTATATTTTACAATATTTTCATCGTTAATAATTTTCTTTAGTTTATCTAAATCAAATAATTTTATATCTTCAGTTTTAAAATGTCTTCCTTTTTTCTCCACTGGGTCTAATTGATATTCAGAATCAAAAGCAAAGTCACCCTGTTCGTCATCAGCTTCTAAATAATATTTTTCCATTAGTAATTCTTGCATAGCCATTAAATTTCTATCAAATTCTCCGTTTTTATGTCTATATTGTATTTGTCTTTTTTTCCAATTTTCTTCTCTGAATCCATCCCAGAAAACATCTCCACCTTTTAAATTTTTAACTCCAACTAATAATTCATCAATTATCTCTACCTTACCTACTATATCTGTAGATACTTCAAAGACATAATTCCATTTAGATTCATCGCTATCATCATTAGATGGTTCTTCTTGCCCACTGTTAGGATACTCTATTATAGCTCTAAACTCTACTTTTCTCAATAACCTCTTCTTTTTGATATAAGCATATATATCATCTGTATCTTTACGAGTACCAGCAATAACTAGTTTAGTTCCAGATTTACGCATAGGCATTAGGTTTTTATCAAACCATTTTTTATGCTTCTCTCTCAATTTGTCATACTCTTTTACATCTTCTCCTTGCATATCATCAATAATAATAATATGAGGATGAGCACCCAATTTACTAGCACCAGAACCAGTTTTAGGTGGAGTAGAATAAGATAAATTAGGATCTTTATCTAACGTGCTAAGTTCTATATCATTTTCAGCATCCATTGTTCTTAATGTAAGAAATTTAGCGTTATTACCACCTTCTTCTGGTAAATAGCCATAATCTAATAATATCTGATAATTTTTATTAAGTGTGTCTCTGATGGTTTTTAAATATCTTTCAACTTCATCTTTGGTTCCACTAATGTATAAAACTCTTGGTTGCCAATCACATAGATTTCTTATAGTATAAACCTCTAGTGTAGTTGATTTTCTATGGTTTCTAGCTATAAGAAGTAATATACCATCACTCTCATCTATCAGATTTAATATATCTATCTGATGCTTAGCCAAAATCATAGGAACATATTTTGCTGTAGCTCCTTCACCAATTTGAACTTTTAGATATTTTCTGGTCCACTCATCCCAATTAAGTTTCGGACCATTTGTTCCACTCTGAGAATTATAACCAGTTAAAGGAAATACATCTTCTCTTTTAGCACCATCTTTTATAGCTAATACTCGTTCTTTAATATCTTCTTGGTCTCTAGATACATCTTTGTGTATTTTCTCTATTTCTGAATCTTTTTTTCTTCTCTTATTTCGTTTATATTCATCAATTAACTTAGGAGATATTTCATGTTTATTCTCAATAAAATGAACCAGATGATTGTTGTAGTGTCTTATAATTGAAGGAACAGTTGGTGCTTTAGTTGTATATTGCTTAACTATCATTTCTCTTATTTCTGCAAAACTCATATCTTCTCCTTTATACTTTCTATATAAAATTTCATTTATTGGTTTTCTATATAGTTCATTAGTACATATCTTGCACTTTTGAGTATAGCA
>CAZAXO010000034.1:0-15092 GCA_964489085.1 uncultured Candidatus Bathyarchaeia archaeon | reverse complement strand
GACCTCGCCTGATCGTAGTAAGATCCTCTTCTCTCCCTTCTTTTTTATTTCCTTGCAGACAAAATGATTCCTTTCTTATAGGACGTCCTCTAGCCACTCTTTCTAAATCAGAAGCCTTAGTGTTTATCTTTGTTGGAGGTCTCTTGAGAAAAGAATATTTTTAATTTTACACAATCAAATTAACAACAGAAAACAGGAGCGGGGGTCGCCAAGTCAGGTCAAAGGCGCAGGCTTCAGGAGCCTGTCCCGTAGGGGTTCGTGGGTTCAAATCCCACCCTCCGCACCATCACTAACCAAGCAGTAACATAATTAATTGGCGCGTAATAATGTTTGTAGTGACCTTATAATAAGTATTAAACAATATAACTAGCGTATCGTAGTGGAGGCTATTTTTATGTCAGATGTTATGATCATCAGCGTCGATTCAAGTAATATTTCTCAATATGAGCCTACCTGCTTTCTAAATCCAAAAAATGAGGGCTACCAAATAAAGCTAGAGTGGTTTAAAAAGCGTTTTTCTGAAGGGCTAACAATTAAATTGTTATATTTGAAAAAAGAAAGAAAATGTATTGGCTTTATTGAATATATCCCAGGAGAGTATGCGTGGAGAGCTGTTGATGCACAAGGATACCTGTTCATACACTGTATATGGATTTCTCCGAACAAGTACAAGAGAACAGGATATGGATCGCTTCTAATTCAGGAATGTATTAAGGATGCAAAAACGGAGGGAAAATGTGGTGTCGTAGTGGTTACCAGTGAAGGGCCATTCATGGCAGGTAAAGATCTTTTTATAAAAAACGAATTCGAGTCTATAGCTACGGTTAAACCTTCATTTGAATTGATGATTAAATCATTAAAGGAAGGATCTTTACCTCAATTCAAGGATTGGGAAAAACAACTGAGTAAATACACTGGATTGAATATTATCTATTCAAACCAATGCCCGTGGGTCGCACGATCCATTAACGAGCTATTTGACCTTGCTCAGGAAAACGGATTGAAATTAAACGTAATTGAATTAAAGACTGCAAAGCAAGCACAAAATGCTCCTTCAATATATGCTACATTCAACTTAGTCTATAACGGGAAACTCCTTGTCGACCATTATATCTCCAATAGACGATTTCTTAACATTATTAATAAGGAAATAAAAGAGCAAGTTAATTAAAAAGGGAGGATAGGATGTTCTGTTTATATTTTTTTCCGATTAGTCTTCCTCGTCCGACTTTACCTTCATCAGCAGCCTTCACCCATAAGCCAAGACCGTCATCAGCTGCTTGAAACATCTCATCTCCATACTGCTCGATGATTCCGTTTTTCAATTTGTCACGGAGGATACCCTGATAGATATGGCAGTGTTTTGCGAAATCTTCGCTTAGATCTTCTTTCTCTAGAATTGAGAATCCTGTGTCCTTCAGTATTTGCTCATAGCCGTCTAAGGTCTCCATGTAGGGGAAAGCCATGAAAGTGTTCAGATCCTCCCATTCTTTCTCTGTCATAGTGCCGACTTGAATCCAATCGGTAAAAGCTATGGTGCCGCCTGGTTTGAGCACACGATAGGACTCGTTTATCAGCTTATCTTTATCGGTAATATAGCACCAAGCATCCTGTCCCCATACCACGTCAAAGATCGACGCTTTAAAGGGTATATCTAAAGCATTTCCTAACTTGTAGGTGATGAGATTTGATAACCTCGCCTCCCCGGTTCTCTTGATCGCTTCATTTACCATCTTTTCTGTTGCATCCAAGCCTGTTACGTTACATCCATATTTTTTTGCTAACTGTCTTGCTGGACCGCCAAGAGCGCTACAAATATCTAATAGGACTGTATCCTTGGTTATTCCTGTTTTTTCAGCGAGGACGTCCGTCTCTTTATCTCCTCCTACATGGATCTGTTCTCCCATCAACATTTCCCAGAGGACTCCCACAGGCCCATCATAGACTTCGTTAACGTCCCCTATAGTAAAGTCAAGTTTCTTTCCTTTGATTATGCCACTCAAAGATAACCACCTAAGTAATTACGAGTATAAGAAAGTATTTAGCATTACTTTATTGACAAGCAGCTAATCCTTTAAAACTTAATTTTCCAGCTAAAATGAAATTATGCTTCTGGTGGAATAGTACTCTATTGGTAATGAAATTCAATTAATATATAATACCCTATTTTTTTACTAATTATGCCTTCTGAATCAGAGTTAACATTATACGGTATTACTGAAGCGTCAAATATGGGATTACAAAAGTTGCTAGATATAAAAATTAATAATCGGCTCTTTTTCGATTATTATATGGAGACTCAATATGCGCATAAGATACGCTTAATAAGTCCATGCACAAGTTCGCTTAGACACGAATTGGGTCACGCATATATGGCTGAAAAGATTCCAAAACTTTATGCTATTTTTAATAAAATTCTTAAACCATTTAATTTATTATCGAAAAAACTGGGTAGTTTCATTACCTCTCTTCTGTATATAGTTGCTATAGGAGTAACGTTACCTAATGGAATTATATTTGCTTACATAAATAGACCAGTAATTCTCTCGTTGCCTTTACTTATAGCTGGAATAGGTTTATGCGCACCGATGATAGATGAAGTTCTAGCAGCTTATTATGGTAGAAAATATGCCCCTGATAATCATAAATTATGATCTCGGATGGCGGTTTAATAACTAACCGAATAATAGTTTATATGCTCCTATATAATTAAAAAAATGATTATACTCATCATAAAAATAAAAACTTGATAACCTAAAAGTAGAGGTTTAAAAGAAAATTGACTATTTTTCCCTCTCAGCTATTATTTTCATTCGTAAAGCAGCCTATCAAGTAATATTCTAATAGAAGAAAATATTTTGATAATATATAGAATAAATGAATTAATAACTGGATACGACTCGCTATGAGTTTAAATGAATATCTACATGCTATCGGGGTTGTCAAGAAAGCTGGGGAGCAAGAGGCTCAAATACACGTTTTTCCAAAATTTAAAGACGGTCTCAAAGGAATCACTGATTTCTCTCATATAATCATTCTGTACTGGGCTCATTTACGTACTAGCAAAGAAGAGCGGAATACTCTACAGGTATACCCGAAAAGACATGGAGTAACAACGAAAGTTGGTGTTTTCGCTTGTAGAAGTCCTACTCGTCCTAACCCTATAGGCTTATGTGTAGTAGAATTGATGAAAAAAGATGGATGCAATATGGCAGTAAAAGGGTTAGATGCCTTTGAGGGATCACCCATACTGGATATCAAACCATATCTCCCACGGGCTGATGCTATCAAAGGTGCGTGTACGCCAAAGTGGTCAGGGCGTGGCCCTCAAACCTAGTGACTAGCCAGTTATACGTTATGGAGTACTCTTCATGCTATGGAATCCACGACACTAAAGATTTTAAAGAAGATCTCTACACGATAATACCTGAGTAATTATGGAAGTTTTTAAGTGGAAGAAACCTACTATAACCATCTATCGTGAAAGACAAGATCCATCGGAAAAAGAAACCTTCGTAGTACTCAAAGCTCGCCGAATTACCTTGGAATCCATGGAAGGCACAGGATTTACGGGAACTATTGACGGCTTCTTCAAGTTAATGGGTGATATCAAATATATTTCTTCTTCTGATGGAAAAAAGGATCGTTACGTTCTTTGTTGGTTTGATGATAGTATAGAAGATTTTGATAAAGCCTTTAGAAAGCTAAGGGGTGTTACCTTCCCACATGGCATATCATCTATACCCTCTGAAGACAAAGAACTTTATAAGACGTCTCTTCAAGCAGAACAAGGAAAAATCTCATAATCTTTCAGGTATTTATTAATTGGATAATTAATAAATTATATTCCCCTATATAATAATATAATTGGATTCTGGAACAACATAACCAATAAAAATGAACAAACTGGGATCTCAACCAAGTCTCGGCTTTGTTCAGTAGTTACGATAATGTATGAGTAACTAACTACGTATCAGTGGGTAGTATCCTTACATTTTAGTAGAAGTAATACAAGCAAGCACTTGGAAGGGAATAGTAGTCTCATGGCTAATATGATTAACCGATCAATAAACCCGCCCTATGTGATCGCATGGGAATCAACGAAAGCATGTCACTTAGCATGTGTCCATTGTAGAGCTGAAGCTCAAAGTTCCCCTGCTGAAGATGAATTAACCACCGAAGAGGCGAAACAGTTAATATCACAAATATCAGATGAACAACGGCTCTTCATCATCACCGGAGGCGATCCTCTTCTAAGAGCTGACATATTTATACTCGCTCAATACGCCGCTGAGCGTAAGCTCAAGACTGCATTAGCATTAACTGGAACGGATTTGAGTGAAGATAAACTCCATAAAATACGAGGTGCCGGAGTAAGCTATGTATCACTCAGCTTAGATGGATCAAAAGCTTCAATTCATGACTCATTTAGAGGAATAAAAGGAACTTTTAAAAAAACTATTAGTAACCTGTCACGAATTAAACAGTTGAAGATACCATTCACTATACAGACTACCATTACAAAACACAATTACCTTGATGTAAAGACGATTCATTCCCTAGTAGAGAACCTTGGCGCAGTAATGTGGGATCTATTTATGCTCGTTCCAACAGGCAGAGCAACCATAAAAATGGAAATTAGTCCCCTTGAATATGAAGAGTTGATGGAGCAGATATCTGTACTTTCACAAGAATCAAGAATTCCCATAAAAATGTCTTGCACTCCACAGTATCAGAGAATACTCAGAAAAAACAATCAAAAAGAGGAAAACCTTCAGAATACGCTTCAGCACGGCTGCATGGCAGGAAATGGCTACAGTTTTATCAGTTATAATGGTGAAGTATATGGATGCGGCTTCTTACCTATACCAGTTGGTAATGTGAAACACAAATCATTTACTGACCTCTATGAACACTCAAGACTCTTCAATGAGTTACGAAAGAAGACTCTATTAAAAGGTAAATGTGGGATATGCAACTATAAGAAGCATTGTGGTGGATGTAGAGCACGAGCATACGCCGTCGATGGCGATTATCTCAGTGAAGAGCCCTATTGCATCTATAATCCCTACTCATGAAAGTGATGAATAGCTAGTTAAGCCGTTTTTTTAGCGTCCTATCTTCCAGCTCTTCTAAGAGAGTCAGCTAATTCAAAGGGTAAACCGCTCTGTTGAATCCTATCCGTAACTTCTTTTATAGGGTAGGATACCCTTTTAAAATATGTTTCAATGGAATCATCAATCTCTATGATGGCGTAACACGAGCGGTTATCTCCATCTTTCGGTTTTCCTACACTTCCCAGATTGATTATATGAATATCCTCTATAATTCGATGATAGGGTTGATGTGTATGGCCAATGAGCATGATATCAACATCTAATGGTTTTAACATTCTAGCTAAGCTTGTCTTAGGACGATCCTCGAAAAGATATTCATTAATTCTACGAGGGCTTCCATGAGTAAGAAGGAGTTGTTTATTCTTCCATTTCCAACGTATCTGTGTTGGAAGAGCTCTCAGAAAAGACTTATTCGTAGAAGTAACTGTCTTTTTCGTCCATTCTAAAGAGAGGTGCCCTACCTTCTGCTCTTCCTTATTATTATAAGCACATCCGCAATCGTCTCTGTCATATCCTACCCCCTCATCATAGTTACCTTGGACCGTCGGTAAACAATATTCACGAATCTGATTAATTACGTTATTCGGATCGGGACCATAACCGACTAAATCTCCCCCACAAAGGATTATGTCAACAGATTCCTTTGATATTGCATTTAAAACAGATTGTAGAGCGGGATAATTAGAATGAATATCTGAAAAAGCGGCAATCCTCAATTTATCCTACTCAATAATTGTTTCCGTGTAACTCCCTTAAAATCGTAATTATACGATCGCTAGCTACCAGTCCTCCTGTTGAATTCAGCCGAATTATGTTATATCCAATGAAGTTGAAGGCAATCACTTTCCTAACAGTAGATTCAAGATCCTCATTCACTGAGACGTCGATTTTAATCTTTTTTATCCTCGGTTTTCATCGAAATTTGTCTTGGAGCTAGGATGAGGGAGTATCTTTTCCTTCTGATATAAAGATCAATTCACCCTGCTTCAGGTCAACAGTTTCCACCTATTCTTAGGAAGATAGATAGTATAAGAGACTCTTCCTGTTACCTGAACTCTTCTAAGCTCCTCTTTTATAGACTCTGCTCTGCCCATTTTTTTCACTCATATTATTCATTTTGAATCGGTGTTTATTATTCTTGATCAATATCTAAGTCGTTTTTGAATTAGTTAATTAATGAACTTCTCTAAGTATACGTGATTTAGTTATTTTTGTTATCGAATATACATTTGTCTACCGTTGATCATGTAGTGCGTTTCTTCGACGATGTAACAGGCATGATCTGCAATTCTTTCAAGATGACGAGTCAAGAGAGTATCCGATATTAATATAGCAGTCTTTTTATGCGTACGTTGAGCCATAGTTCTTAGATGATTTCTATACATCTCATCTACTTCTTTTTCAAATACGGATATTTTATCTAGTTCCGTGAAATCTCTCGTTTTATAAATGTCAACAGCTATATAAAGCATCTCTAAAACTTTGTCGCTCATTGCTTTTATGAAGCTGGTTTCGTTAACTTCCGGTCGCTTATACCCCTCAAATAACCTATGTACTGAAGAGATATCTAAGGCATAACGTCCAAACCTAGAAAGATCATATGCGATCTTCATAGATGACTTGATGGTTCTAAGATCCGTTGCGACAGGTTGATGTCTGCTCATTAGTTGTATTGATATCTCCTCAATATCATTATGCATAGATCTTAATGCATCAGACCAAGCCCGGACTTGGACGTCTACAGACCCTCCCTCCAAATATGCGCTAACTGATGCTTTAACGGTATTTACAGCTAAATCCGCCATATCACTTACTATTCCCGTTATTTTCTTTATCCCTTCATCTAATGGTCGTTCACTCAATTTTTTTTCATCTACCCAAATTTTCCAGTTATATATTTTTCAGTTAAAGGATTATCAGGATTCTGAAACATTTTATTCGTGTCATCATATTCAATTAATCCCCCCAAGTACATAAAAGCTGTATAATGTGATACACGGGCAGCCTGCTGCATATTATGAGTGACGACTAAAACCGTATAATCCTCAGCTAGAGTCCTCATTAAAGCCTCGATTTTTGCTGTTGCTATGGGATCCAGTGCCGAACATGGTTCATCCATTAAAATAACTTCAGGATTAACAGCTAAAGTTCGTGCTATACATAATCGCTGCTGTTGACCACCCGATAAAGTCATAGCTGAATCGTTTAAATTATCTTTAACCTCACTCCATAAGGCTGCCTGCTGTAGACTCGATTTAACGATATCATCTAATTTTGATGTATCCTGAGTACCATGAATTTTTGGTCCAAAAGCTACATTTTCATAGACGGTTTTTGGAAAAGGGTTAGGTTTCTGAAATACCATTCCGACTCTACGTCGAATTTCAACAACATCAACTTTATCATCATAAATGTTGGTACCATCTAAGTATACTTCACCCTCAATTCTACAGGTTTCTATGATATCATTCATTCGATCAAATGTTCTAATTAACGTAGATTTTCCACAGCCAGATGGACCCATTATCGAGGTTACTGTATTTCTAGTAATTTTTAAATTAATATCTTTAAGAATATGTTTTTTACCAAACCAAAGATTTAGGTTTCGAGTCTCTATTTTCGCATTTTGCACCTTCATTTCTATAACCTCCTCATCTTAGAGAATCGATATCTAATGTAGATTGCAGAAGTATTCATCAACAGAACAATAAGTAATAATACAAGAACGGTTCCAAAAGTTATTGGCATAGTTAATGTTGGATTAGGAGACTGTGTTGACATTGCGAATATGTGATAAGGAAGGGCCATAAATTGATTAAATATCGATGAGGGAATGCGAGGAAGATAGTACGCTACTCCAGTTATCATTATAGGAGCTGTCTCGCCTGCTGCCCTACTAAGCCCAAGTATAGAAGCTGTCATAATTCCTGGCAGAGCATATGGTAAAACAGCATGTTTAACTGTCTGCCATTTTGTTGCACCTAAAGCAAGAGCGGCCTCACGATACGAAAGGGGGACGCTTCTAAGTGCTTCTTCAGACGCTGAAATGATTATTGGTAGAGTCAAGAGAGATAGTGTGAGAGAAGCAGAGAGCAGACTAAATCCCCAATTTAAAAATAACACAAACAATCCTAAACCCAATAATCCATACACAATTGATGGAACCCCAGCTAACATACGTGCTGCGATTCGTATAGCCCTCACTATTCCAGCGTTCTCTACTTTTGCATATTCAGATAAGTAAATTGCAGATAAAATGCCGAGAGGTAAATTAAAGATAACAGTTAAGATCATCAAATAGAGAGATCCTACGATTGCAGGATGAATACCCCCCTCTGTCATTCCCTTTTGAGGCGGCTGAGTTAGAAACTCCCAACTTATAATTTTATAACCATTAATAATGATATATGAAAACAGCAAGATTATTATTGCAGTGATAATAACCGCTGAAAATTTAACAATACTGACAATGATTTTCTCTTTAACCTTTTTATTCATCACCGATAAAGCCTCCGAATCCTCTGCATAGCAACCTCGGCAATTAGATTAATGACGAATGTGATAACGAACAGTACAATACCTATAGCGAATAGTGCGTGATAGTGTACTGTACCAAATGGAACCTCACCCATCTCGATTGCAATTGTTGCAGTCATTGTTTGTACCGCACTAAATATATTAAAAGTGAGGATGGGTGCATTTCCTGTAGCCATAAGAACTGCCATTGTTTCACCGATAGCTCTTCCAATGCCTAACATAATAGCTATTGCTATACCAGGAAATGCTGTAGGAACAATAATTTTACTTATAACCTCCCAGTTTGTTGCACCTAACGCTAAGCTAGCTCTTCGAAATTCGAATGGAATTGCTCGAATAGCATCCTCCGATAAACTTGTAATAGTAGGAATAACCATTACAGCAAGAATTATTGATCCATTAAGGGCATTCAATCGAAATGTTGTATTAAAAAGTGAATGAGTGATATCAGCCACTGCAGTAAGTGCGATAAACCCATAAACTACTGAAGGTATTCCAGTCAGCAGCTCCATAAATGGCTTGAGAATATCTCTAATCCGACGATTAGAAAGTTCAGCTAAATATATTGCAAATAATATACTAAGAGGGACTGAGAGTAAAATTGCTCCTGTTGTAACGATGAGAGAGCCGGTTAATAATGGTAATATTCCATATTTTGGTTCTAACGATTGAGCTTGCCATACTTTCCCCCAGAAATTTGAAAAAGATATTTCCCAGAGGGTGGGAAGACCCTCTCTTATGAGAAAGATAAAGATGAGTGCAATAATAATTATTGATACTGAAGCACATACTAACATTAGATTTGCTATTATATAGTCTTTCAATCCTGTTTTAGGAAGATTAAATAAAAAAAAAGAGGAACTGTTTCGTGTTCTCATTAAGATCCCAATTCAGATAGCTGTTGTTGTTGCATTTCATCTGGTAAAGGTATATAACCTACTTCTTCTGTTACTTGTTGACCTTCATCAGATAGTATATATTGAAGATATGAAGCAACTACGCCTGTGGGAATACCGTTTGAGTAGATGAAAAGGAATCGCGATATCGGGTAAGATCCATCAGCAATTGTCCCAAGCGTAGGTAGTATAGCAGGAGAATTTGTGTCTGCTTTAACTTTAATAATTTTTATGTCTCCTTCTCTTTGTCCAGCATACGCTATACCCACGTATCCTATACCATTCTTATCTCGAGCAACTGATTCAACAATATCCGCGTTTCCATTTAATGATTGCATATCACTACGGTAATCTTCGTCTTCCAGAACATGTTCTTGGAAGAAAACATATGTTCCGCTATTGGATTGTCTACCATATGAGATGATCTTCCCTTCACTTTCTCCTATTTCATTCCAGTTGTTTGCTTCACCGGTATATACGTCTTTAATTGTTTCTAAAGTTAATTCTGAAGATGGATTGGCTGGATTCACTATGACAGCGATGCCATCTAATGCTACCTTCCATTCTACTGGATTAATATTTTTTTCCATTGCTAGATCAATCTCTTTTTGTTTCATTGGTCTTGAAGCATCCGCAAGATCTATTTCGCCGTTGATCATTGCTGCAATGCCTGTTCCGGATCCTCCTCCACTAACCGCGATTTGTACATTGGCATATTCAGGTTTATTCATAAAATCTTCAGCCCATCTCTGTGCGAGTATAAGTAATGTGTCTGATCCTTTCTGATCTATTTTTCCTGTTAGTAGTTCATTTTGATTTGATGGTGCAGTCTGTGTATAATAATAAATTCCAGCTATGCCGATGATCGCAATTATGAGAACAGCTATTATCAGTTTGTTCCTTGTATTTTTCTTACTCATATTGTATCGCTCTATGCACCATAGAAAATTGATAATTAATATATATTATGAAAATAATATATATACGGTTATATATTAAATATAGATATATATAGTAAATAAGGTTGTTATGTCTATGAGAGAATTCACATCTGCTCAACATGAAGTTCGAAAAATACAAGTAACCGGCGGTTCAACTTATACTATTTCTTTACCGAAGAAATGGATAAAAAAGGCAGGTTTAGGGAAGGGGAGTCCCTTATCTCTAATTCATGAAAAAAATGGTACTCTTGTGTTAATGCCGGAAGGAGCAAAAAAAATTTCGAAACGCACCGAGGCAATCATTAAAATATCAATAGAAGAAGATATGAATACTATCTTACGAAAAATAATCGCAACCTTCCTAATAGGTTATAACAGTATTAGTATAAGAACAAAAAATCACCAGATACCCTCAAGTCAGGCAACAATAATTAACAATTTTGCTCGACGATTACTCGTTGGAACAGAGATTATATCAGATTCTAAAAATGAAATTATGCTAAAGGTATTACTTAGCTATCCAGAACTCAAAATTCAAAACGCGCTTAGAAGAACAAGTATCATAGCATCCTCTATGCATAGAGAAGGCATCACTGCACTTAAGGAACTAAATAAAGAACTGGCTCAAGACCTTATAAGGATGGATGATGAAGTTGACAGATTCAGTTTATATGTAGTTCGCTTATTAAAAGCAGCCGTTCAAGATGAAAAGATAATCCATGAGATAGGATTATCAACAGGACAAGATTGCCTCGGATTTAGACTGGTTACAAAAGCAATTGAGAGAATAGCAGACCATGCTGTCGAAATTGCAAAAAACATTCTTCTCTTAAAGAAACCATTAGAAGCTAATCTATCCAAATCAATAGAAACAATGAGTACCTCAGCAACCTCTGTTTTTAATGATAGTATAGATGCCCTTTTCAAACGAGACTATTATCTAGCAGAAACTGTTGTTCAAAAAGCGAAACAAATATCCTCACTCGAAATAGAATTATTAGAGGCAATAACCAAAACAGCTGATCGTGAGGAAGCGTTTAGTCTAAGACTAATTATAGAAAGCATCAAAAGAACAGCCGAATATGCTAGTGATATAGCTGAGATAGTACTTAATATGACAATAAATAAGATCATCAACGAGTAGCTTAATAAGATTAAAGATCCGTCTCTTTTTACATGACCGGAAACTAATATAAATATAGAGTATTTAATTCGAATCTAGTGTATTTTAGGGTGATTATATGGGGATATTAACTAATAAAATAATTTTAGTTACGGGAGGAGGATCTGGGATTGGTCGTGCCTCTTCCATAGGAATAGCGCAAGAAGATGCGAAGTTAATAGTAGTCGATATGAATCGTGAAGGCGGAGACGAGACTGTCAGTATCATCAAGAATCAGGAAGGCGACGCGATCTTCATACAAGCAGATGTTAAAGTCCTCTGATGTAAAAAGTATGGTAGAGACTTCCCTTAAGAAATTTAAGAGTATAGACGTTCTATATAATAATGTTGGGGGCTGGAGGACCGATTCTAACGATTCTGTCACAGAGAACTCTGAAAAAGAATGGGAGCATCTCATAAATCTCAACTATTTTATGCGTTAATGATGGGTCGTCACAGTAATCATAAGTATAATCACTGAAATCATGACTAGTGTAGATTTAGGACTCATTTTGAATTATCTAATTCTTGGATCACTGACATACTCTGAAGGTGTTTTGGATAAAGTTTTTTAAATCATGATTTGTTTGAAAGATTCTATTGATGAATAGAATTCTTATGGGAGAGGCAAGAGAAATCTTCTATATATGAGATCTGAATTACGATAGTATATATTTTGAGTTTTATCTTGAGCGTATAGGAATTTCATAATCCGCTTGAAATTAGATTTAATGAGTAGATAAATAAGAAGGAGAAGGCAATGTCTAATCGACCATTATTTCCAAGACGAGGTTACTTATTACTTATATCGGGGATATTGATTGGCTTTCTGATCTTTTCAGGGATATCGCTGGTCTTTACCGGTTTCATTCGTCAGGAAACTTCGACGATAAAACCTGAATCGATAGAGTTTGAATTCCTATACACTAGTGAGAAACAGGGATGGATAGAACGGGTGACCCCTGAGTTTGAGAGATGGTTTGAAGAACGATTCGATATTCATCTTACAATAAAGTTGACTGTTACCGGAACACATAAGACTGTAAATTTGATCCTTCTAGGAAGTGCTAAGCCGGCGGCTTGGAGTCCCGCCTCAAGTCTCTGGATTCCCTATCTAAATAATAAATGGATACATGAAGGACATAAAGAAACGATCGCGAATGATTGGACACCATTGGTAACATCACCTATTGTAATTGCTGGGTGGAGTTCCTTTTTATCTAAGTATAATATAACCGGTTTTAATGATCTCTATGAGTTAAGTAGAAGAGGAGTAGATTTTAAATACGGACATCCTGATCCATTGTTATCGAATGGGGGAGCTATGGTTGCCGTACTCGAATTTGCTGAAGCATTAAATAAAAAACCTGACGAGATCACATTAGAAGACTTGAAAAATCCTGAGATTATTGAATATGTCCAGATGATTGAATCTAAGTCCATTATCTATGGTGAGAGTACAGGATTCTTTGGGAGCTGGGCAGCTGAAAATGGTCCTGACGCATTAAACACGTTTGGAGTATACGAAAATATTGTTATAGATAACTCTTTAAAGGCTGAGAAGAAGTGGAGTGATTCCTTAGTAGCTGTTTATCCCGAAAAGGGAACCCTCCTAAGTGATCATCCATATGTTTTAATAGACGCTGAGTGGGTGTCGGTATGGCAAAGATTTGCAGCAAGCCAATATTTACTTTATTTATTGAAACCTGAAATTCAAGAACTAGCTCAGGAAAATGGTCTTAGACCGGTCAATCCAAGTGTATCATTAGATGAGAACCTGTTTAGTAGTGAAAACGGTGTGCAATATAAGATTCCAGTTCAAATCCTTAAACCACCTTCAGGTGAGGTTCTTGAAGCGATATTTGTAGCTTGGGTAAAGGCGAGAAATCCAGGCGTGTAGAATGCTTGTAAAACAGGATGAAAACGATAGTGATGAAGAAGGATTATAGAAGATCACTGAATAGAATGACGCTTTATTCATCGCTGGCAGCCTTTGCGATTCTCGTGATACTGCCGACAATTTTTATTATCTCATTCACGTTTACTCGTTGGAATGAAATTTACTTTGAAGTGTTCGCAAATGAATTAATAGGAAACGAGAATTGGATTCAGATACAAAAAGTATTAATTTTCTCCTTTAAAATGGCTGTTAGCGTCGTACTTTTCGATCTAGTCTTCGGTATTCCATTAGCATATACATTATCTAGAAAAAAGTTCCATGGAAAAGACCTTCTTGAAGAGATTATTACACTTCCATTAGTCATTCCAACATCTGGTTTTGGATTTGCAACCTTAATCACATGGACTACAGCAGCAGGTCTTGGTGGATTTTTTGGTTTAGAAACTGGACTCATCAATCTTAATCTGTTGATTCCTCTCCTCAATATACCTTTCCTGATATTCATTGTTCATGTTGGACTCACATTACCGTATATAGTATTAACAATTAGAGCTAAAATGGATGAGGTGAATCCCGACTTCGAAACCGCATCGAGAACGTTTGGGGCTTCCTCATTTACAACCTTTAAAAGGGTGTTGCTTCCTCTCACGGTTCCTGGAATTTTCTCTGGAAGCGTTATGGCTTTTGCAAGATCTCTGGGGGAAACAGGGGCTACAATGGTTGTCAGCGGTATATATACCACTGCTTCTATTGCCATTGTAAGGTGGGTGTTCGAGTTTAAATTTGCAGCAGCCTCTTTTCTTGGATGTCTGTTAATCGTAATCGCGTGGATATTAATTCTACCAGTTGAGCTTACTGTTGGGATGAAAATACGATCACGCGCGTTCAGGAAAATCACGTCTGGTGCTGGTCTTAAAAGGATGACGTTAAAATTGGAGAGGTTTGTATCTCAACGATTAAGTTATGTTAAAGATGCTGCAGGTTTATCTATTATCATCATCACCGTGATTATCCCTATAGTTGTAGTATTACATTCGATAATTCCTTATTGGAATCAGGATCCATATACTGGAAAAGTTACTGGAAGTGTTCTCTACCAACTGTTTGGTCCCCCGAATTATTTTAAAGCTCTTATGAGGGCCACGTTAACTTCTTTTACTGTTGCTGCAATTGCAACGTATGTAGCGATGTGTATAGCCATTCCTTTAGTATTTATCATAAAAAAGTATAGGTTTGGTGGCTTGATAAGGTCCATTTTGAAGATCCCATTAATAGTTCCCACATCAGCGTTAGGATTATCAGTGTTACTGCTCTGGGGGCCTCCGGGTCTTGGAGTTGTCAATCCAGGGATATGGCTTATCATATTGACACATATTGTATTCTCAGTTCCTGTAATAGTTGAACCAGCTATAGCTGCTTATGAGGGTTCTCAAACAGTTCTGCTTGAGGATTGTGCAAGAAATCTAGGGTCCACGCCATACGATTTTGCAGAGACCATCTCTTTACCACTAATAAGGAGGGGAGTCTTAGCTGGTGTGA
>CAZAXO010000033.1:0-15112 GCA_964489085.1 uncultured Candidatus Bathyarchaeia archaeon | reverse complement strand
ACCATATTCCCTTTAGCAAAAAGTCGGATAGGAGCTTTTGGTTCACCCTTATGAACCACAATGATAGGGGGAAATAATGGTGATTGTACATGACCGACTTCACTCATCTCTAATGATTGAATTATATGATTTACTGTTATTAAACCAACTAATCCTACATCGGGTAGTCCAATTACACACTTGTTAACTTCTTGTAATTGAGTTGTTTCAATAATATTGATTTCTTTGCTAACATTACTTGACTTTGACATTT
Source organism: uncultured Candidatus Bathyarchaeia archaeon (assembly GCA_964489085.1). Taxonomy (GTDB): domain Archaea; phylum Thermoproteota; class Bathyarchaeia; order 40CM-2-53-6; family DTGE01; genus CAZAXO01. The sequence continues at coordinate 14,859 of CAZAXO010000033.1, read as the reverse complement.
TATTTAGATTCCTCCTCACTCATTAGACTAAATATTCTAAAGAACCTACTTTCCTATATTATTTATTTATATATATTGAATTTAAAATATATTTCTAAACTCCGATAATAGGCCATAAGCTAGATAGCGTGAATATAGAGAGGAGATACGATTAATCATTATTCAAAATTTATATAGGAATCTTTTAAAATTCACTATTTTACCGTTTCTAACTGGTACACCCTCTTTTTGTAACATGTATACTTTTTTTGTTATTGAAGAGCCGGAAGTATGTCCATTAAATCCTCCAATGCTTCCATCAGATTGTACAACTCGATGACAAGGTACTGTTGGCGCATACGGATTTCTACGACACGCATTACCAACAGCCCTATAAGCTTTAGAACCTAATTTTTCAGCGAGTATCTTATAGGTAGTTACCTTACCTTCAGGTATCTTCTTCATTAAATTCCAGACTTGATTATCGAAACTCATATCCATATCATCTTTCTCATAGATCTTTATCAGCAGTTGATTCAATAGGAAACAAAATATTGATATGTAAAGTATTGCATCATGTAGATACTAAACTAAAGAAAAAAAAGAGTTATTTTTAGAAGTTAAGTGAATTCGTAAAAGTTTTAACTGGGTTTGAGGATGTTGATGAGTTGATCGTGTATTTTTCCGTTTGATAATAGAACTTCTGTGGTTTTAAGTGTTAATGGTTCGCCTTTGAAGTTGGTTGCTTTTCCTCCTGCCTCTTGGACGAGTAACTGTCCAGCTGCCACATCAACAAGTTTTGTGTTATGCCAGATTCGTGCTTCCCCTCTTCCAACTGAAACCGATGCTGCATCAATTACTGCGCAGCCGATGATTCTCATAGTGAATGTTTGTGGGTAAAGTTTGATAAGATTATCAAAGGTATCTTCTCGTTTATGAAGTTGTGGATCGTAGAATATATAAGATTCACTTAGTTTATTGATATCAGATACATGGATTGGTGTATTATTACAGTAAGCGCCTCCTCCCTTTTTTGCATGATAGATTTCATTATATGCGGGGAGATTGATAATTCCGAGAACGATTTCTCCTGCGTGAGCTAAGGCAATAGAGATTCCGAAATAGGGTTGCCCAAAAGCATAGTTATGAGTTCCATCTACTGGATCTATGATCCAAGTATAGTCTTCCTTTCCTTCTTCAGCTCCCATTTCTTCAGAAATAAAGGAGTAATTCGGAAAAGCTTTCTTTAATCGATCTATTATCAGCTTTTCTGATTCTAAGTCTACACTGGTAACAAGTTCTTTCGCTTCTTTCCATTCAACCCTCTTCTTTTTGCGGAAGTATTTCATGGTTATACTTCCAGCTTCACGTATTGCTTCAACAACAACTTTCTCAGCATTTTCTAAAGACAAGATCTTCTACCTCACATTACTAACATTAATTACAGAAGCTGACTCATTTAGCGAATTTTGTGGTAGCCATTTTTTGGGCTAATTTTAACGCTTCGATCATACTCTTTGGATCAGCAATTCCTTTACCAGCTATATCAAATGCAGTTCCATGATCAACAGAAGTTCGAATAACGGGTAACCCTATTGTAACGTTTACTCCACCTTCAAACTCAAGTAATTTTGAGGCGATGTGACCTTGATCATGGTACATAGCAACTGCTCCGTCAAATTCTCCTCTATAAGCCCTTAAGAAGACCGTGTCAGGTGGGATCGGACCGGAAGCGTTTATTCCAAGTTTTTTAGCTTCCTCAACAGCAGGTGCTATCTCTTTTTCTTCTTCGTCTCCAAAAAGTCCTCCATCACTTGCGTGAGGATTAAGACCTGAAACAGCGATTTTCGGATTAGCTATACCGATATCTTGGAGAGAATTATAAGCTAATTTTATTGTTTCAACTACTTTATCTTTGGTGATTAATTCGGGAACTTTGCTTAAAGGCACATGAATAGTTACATGGAATACATGAAGTTTCCCTGAAGCTAACATCATAGTAACCTTTGGAGTATTCGTTAAATTCTTATACATCTCCGTGTGACCGGGAACTTTTGCTCCAGCTGCACGAATAGCCTCTTTATTAATGGGACCAGTTGATACTGCATGGATTTTTTCTGCTTTAAGTAAATCAACGGATTTCTCGATGTACTCTATAGCAGCTTTACCACACATAGTTTGAACTTGTCCTATCTTAAGTTCATCAATGTTAATATTATCCAAATCGAAGACGTCAAGAGTACCATACGTAAATTTGGCTTCATCAACACTTTTCACAGGATTAACCGTTAAATTAAGCTTTAGCATATCCACTATTTTCGTAATAACATCTGCATCGCCTATCACAATAGGATTACAGAAATTATACACTTCTTTTTCAGCTAAAGCCTTCACCGATACTTCTGGTCCAACGCCTGCAGCGTCACCCATTGTTATTCCAATTACCGGTTTAAAACTGTTAGTCAAACCTTTACACCTTTAAGACACACTATTTTTCTGTTACTTAAAAATTTATTCTCAAACAAGATAAAACTAGTTCTTAAAGTAAAATTTACTAGAAATATCTTCTAAACAGAAGATATGAGCTATATATTAACTTCTTCACTTCCTTCCCACATTTTTTCAAAGATATACTTTGCATCAGTTGAAGAAATTGATCGTGGATTATTGTCGAGTAAACGTGTAGCTTTGAGAATATCTTCTGCTATTTTTGAAAGGGTAGTTTTAGGGATACCAAGTTCTCTTAGGCTAGTAGGACAATTAATTTTTTTCATTAATTTCTTTAATCCAAGTATAGCGTGTCTCGCTGTATTCTCAAGGGAATCATCTTTCGTATCATCTATTATTGTTCCGATTGTAGCAATTTTTTCTAGGCAGGCTGGAGCATTGAACTCCATTAGATAGGGTAAAGCTACAGCGCAGGAGAGACCATGGGGAATATTATGTTTCACCGCAAAAGCATATGCAGCTGCATGACCACCACATGTTCCTGCACCCTGAATTACGAGTCCACCTAACATGGACGCGAAAGACATGTAATATCGCGCTTCAATATCAGATCCATTTGAATAAGCTTTGGGGAGGTATTGAAATACTAGTTGAGTTGCTTGTAACGCTAAAGCATCTGAAAAAGGATTAGCTCGTAAAGCCATGAATCCTTCGATGTTATGAGTGAGAGCATCTAACCCAGTAAAAGCTGTTAATTTAGGAGGACAAGAAACAGTTAAGACAGGATCAACAAGTGTGACAGTTGGAAATAAATGATGGGATACTATCCCCTTCTTCATTAAATCTTTTTTAGAGGAAACAATAGCATTTGCTGTAACTTCTGAACCAGTACCAGAAGTAGTGGGTATCAAGATAAACGGTATCCCGCTCTTCTTAATTAAATCAATTCCAATGTAATCACTAGCATTCCCATCATTGGTAATCATTGTAGCAGCTATCTTCGCCATATCTAAATTACTTCCACCACCCACTCCAATAACTAAGGAATAGTCTTTCTTTCGCACCATTTCAACAACTTTATTAGCGCATTCTATAGTTGGATCAGGACTAATCTCTGTGAAGACATCAAATGAAATATTCTGTTGTTGTAATGGCTTTTGAACACGATTTAATATGCCCACTTGTTTCATGATATCGTCTGCAATAACGAGTGTATCTCCACCAGCAATTTTTCGAGCTGTTTCTCCTAATTGATTAACCGCATCTAACCCAAAGATGATATTGTTTGGAAGCTTAATGTTGGAGATTGACCGCAATGGTTCAAATAAATCCATTTCTAACCCTTCCATATAATTGATTTCATAAAACGTTTTTAGAGGCTTTTAAGATTTCTATGGAACAAATTACTATAAAAACTCCATTTACGAGAACTAACCTACTCCACAACGTTTAAGTAAATTTTCTTAACTATATAGGAGAGGAAATGTACGATGAGCAAATCACTTGGATTAATTTATACCGCTCCTTCAATTATTGAACCCTTAACGAAGATCGTCGTTGAACTTATGCCAGAAGTAGAGAGAATAAACATTATGGATGATAATATACTACGATTAATCAAGAAGGAAGGGAAACTTACTCCACAGATTTTTAGAATAGTAGCAAATTATGTAATAACCGCTGAAGAAGAGGGGGCAGACGCTGTTCTAGTTACATGTTCATCAATTTCACCTTGCGTGGATGGTGCACAAGCTTTAGTATCTGTGCCAGTTTTAAAAATTGATGATCCAATGACGGACACTGCCATTGAAGAAGCTGAAAGGATCGGAGTTGTAGCTACTTTATTATCAACGTTAGAGCCAACAAAGAATTTACTATTACAGAAAGCAAGAAGAAAAAGTAAAGATATCATAATTAAAACTGAGGTATGTGAAGGAGCTTTTGAAGCAGTATCTCATGGTGACACAGCCTTGCACGATGAACTGGTTTTAAAAGGAATTAGTAATCTCGCATCTGACGTCGACCTTATTGTACTAGCGCAAGCGTCTATGGCTCGATTACTCCCTCAATTACCTAAAGAGATTACCACTCCAATCTTATCAAGCCCAAGATCAGGTGTGGAACAAGCTAGAAAAGCATTAAGTGTATAGCAGAAAGAGGACTCAAGTAGGGGCTTTGTATAGCCGCTTTTTTCTCTCGTGCTTGAGTTGCTCAATGAATCTGGCTAATCTCTTAGTGGCACTTCCAGAGATATTGATTTCAGTTGCATAGAGACAGTCATCATCTAATACTGCTGAAGCGGTTTCCTCATCGTAAATCACCGGATATAATCTACAACCTTGCGGTCTCTGCTTGTAGATCGAGCAGAGTCCCTTCTTTAAAAATATGCATTTTCCACCAGAATTTCTTAGTCGAAGCCAACCATTCTCCTCGATAACAAAAAAAGTTCTCTTAATTCCTATTTCTTCTATCAGAGTAATATCCTTGTATGTTAAGGGCATTTCCGTATCTAGGCAACACTGGGAACAATTATGGCTCCTACAGATTCCCATCAAGATTTCACCAATTACTAGTATACTATATAGTTCCTGGTGAACTGGCATGGTTATGATATTTGATCTATATTATATTCTTTTTCCACATTCTCTAATTCTTTTTATTCCCATCTATTGGATAGATATCAGACACTTACAATGAATTTATTGTTCATATCAGTTACCTTTTAAGAAGCTATTTACACCATGGCTTATCGTATTTTACCTCGGGCAAGTGAGGCAACTACACCACAGATACACATCACAACAGAAATAATGAATGTTAATTGTATACTCTGTAGAAAATGAGAGTAATACTTAGGAGAGATCTGAATCCGCCCGATTAACAAGGCGAATACCAGCATCGCTAGCCCCATACTAAACATCTGTCCAATCAATCTCATTGTTCCGAGTGTTGCTGATGCTACACCATAAAATCGTTTTTCCACTGAACTCATAATTGCATTGGCATTCGGAGATGAAAAAAGAGCAAAACTGAAACCTAATAGAAGCAAGCTTGCTATAATGTATTCAACTGATGTTGTTTCACCAAGTAACGTGAGTAGCGATAAGCCGATAGCAGTCAATGCCATACCTACTGAGGCTACTAGTCGTGGTTCTATTCTATCTGACAATTTCCCTGCGAATGGTGAAAAGAGCGTCATTACTAGTGGTTGTGCTACTAAAATTAAACCAGTATTTTGCGGATTAAATCCTTTAATATACTGTAAATAGAGACTGAGGAGGAATCCTACCGCAAACGTTGCACTATAATTGATTAAAACAGCAAGATTAGAGAAAGCAAACACCGTATTCTTTTGGAAGAGATGAAGATTTAAAACGGGACTATCAACCCGCATTTCCCATAGTACGAAAGCAAATAAACATGAAATGCCTATCAAAATCATAATCAATCCAGTCCTGACAGGTAATAGAGAAAAACCATACATTACTGCTACAAGGGTAAGACCAAAAAGGACAGATCCAATCGTATCAAATTTTTCTCCTCCAGCTCCAATCCATTCTCCCTTCAATTTCCAGAATATCAAAGCAAGTATCACTATACCAAAAGGTATGTTAATGAAGAAGATACTACGCCATCCAAACGACTGGGTGAGAAGACCACCTAAGAAGGGGCCAAGAGAGAGCCCTAAATAAGCTGCGGCAATAGTCATTCCTAAGGCTTTCCCCCTTTCCCCAACAGGATATACTGAGGTTAAAATTGCAATATAAGTCCCAAATATTAATGCGGCACCAATTCCCTGTAAAACTCTAAAAAGAATCAATGTTAAAGCAGAAACTGCGATAGCTGAGAGAAAGGATGAGAGAGTATAAATTATAATGCCATATGTTAACATTTTTTTTCTTCCATAAATATCAGCTAGCCTTCCAAATGGAACAAGAAACATTGCGGCGGCTAGCAAGTATATTGTTGCCACCCAACTCAATAAGATAGCATCCATCGGAAATTCTGCTCCAATCGAGGGAAGGGCGACATTAACTGATGAACCCATAAAAGGGGTTAAAAATGAACCTAAAGCAGCAACAAGTAAAACAATCCTTTTACTGGATACAGTAGACATACACATTCGACCAAGTATACTTGACTTAAATATGATGAAAAGTATTGGAGGTAACTGATCAGATTTATTGAGCTATAAACGTTCTGTTTAAGTAAGATAATTTCTGGTTTGAGTAAGCGATGCTCTTATAAAAACCAAAAAATAATCTCTCGATAAGCAATGAAACGGATATAATCGATAGTATAATTAACTATAATAATGAATGGTAGGTGGTCTATGTGAAGTTTGATGTTCTGCTTCCAAGTGTAATTTTTATTATTATTTCAATTACTGTTTTTTTGTATACTAAGTATGAGAGGAAGGCTCATTCTATATTTGAAGGGAAAAAGTTCAGTATACGCGACGCAATTTTAATGGTAAGTATAATGGGTGTAATCATCACCCTGATAGTTTTTATTCCTAATTTAGCAATCAAGATAGTTTTTGTCGTTGTCTATTCCTATATTATTTCAATATTTGCTTATATCGCTGTGAAGAAGTGGTATCTAGCGATTCTTCCCTGTATTATTTTTATTCTTACTCTCTTGTTCTATCCGAATCTGCTCATTCTTAACTTATTCGCTATAGCCTTCGCAATAATTATCTCAGTTACTCTAGGCACTCTTTTCTCTTGGAAGACAACATTGATCTTTGCTCTACTGCTCACGATAATGGATATAATCCAAGTTTTTGTAACCGGCTTTATGATTCAAGCAGCGGAGAAGATGGTTGGATTAAATTTGCCAATTGCTATTATGATCCCCACGTATCCTTTTGGAAGGGATATCATGTTAGGATTAGGAGACATCTTTTTAGCTGGGTTATTAGCTATCCAAGCAACAGTAAAATATGGACTCAAAGAAGGGGTATTGACAGCCTCAACTATAGGTATAGCCATGTTTATCTTCGAGCTTCTGTTATTCAACGCCGTCTTCGGTGGAATTATAGGATTCCCTGCTACGATCGTCGTGATTCTAGGATGGTTGTTGGGAATCGGAATCATTCATGTTATAAAAGTAAAACCTAGTATAATGCTAGCTAGCTAGGAGACAATGTAAATATATGGATCCAAATTTTTTTTTGAGAGGTCTTATCATTGGTTTTTCAATTGCTGCACCTGTTGGGCCAATTGGATTGTTATGCATCCATCGAACATTAACGAAGGGTAGAATATATGGTTTAATCTCAGGGTTTGGCGCTGCTACTGCTGATGCGATCTATGGTTGTATAGCTGGATTTGGGTTGACCTTTATATCAAGTTTTTTAATTTCTTATCAGGCATGGTTTCGACTTTTCGGTGGTGGATTTCTCTGTTATCTGGGTATAACAACCTTTTTCACTAAACCAGAAAAACGGATTACTTCTACTAAAGACAAAAATTTTATCGGCGCCTATGCATCTACTTTACTTCTTACTCTGTCAAACCCTATGACGATTCTAACATTTGTAGCAATATTTACGGGATTAGGAATTACAGATCTAGAAGGAAACTACCTCTCCGCTAGTATATTGGTGTTGGGTGTGTTTCTCGGTTCAGCTCTTTGGTGGTTTATTCTAAGTGGGGGTATAGGCTTTTTTCGGTTACAACCAACTCAAAATAGATTGGAGTGGATAAATAGAATTTCAGGGATAATTATTACAGGATTTGGGTTAATCATACTCATTAGCCTTTTATGACGTTACCTAAAGAATACAATTATATAATGGTGTAAAATATAGGATGGTGAATCGAAAATGACAGCTAAACCTTTATGGGCTTATATAAAAGATGAACGAATGAAATTGAGGGGGCCAACCCCTGAAGAATTGATGAAAACTATTGATGCAGAAGCTATGGGACCTAAATCAAAGGAAATTTTGAAAAAAGGATTAAAGTACGAATCGATGGCGCATCTCTACTTCGCTCTATTCGCATCGACTCCTGTAATAGAGAGAGGTGATGGAGCACGGGTCTTTGATGCTGACGGAAATGAATATCTTGATATGATTAGTGGATTTGCTGTACATAACATTGGATATAGAGAAGAGATCTTCGAAGCAATTCAAGAAGAGAGTAAACGATTATTATTACAGTACTGTGAGGGACCTAACACCAGTAGAACAGAATTGGCAGAGAAACTCTGCAAAGTCGTGATGCCGAATGTAGATACGAAAGTCTGGTTTGGAGCAACTGGTGGTGAAGCTGTAGAATTCGCGATGAAACTTGCACGATATTATACGGGGAAACCAACTATCTTAGGATTCACTGGGGCATATCACGGACGAACCTTGGGAGTTATGAACGTTACATGTGATTACTCGATGAGACCCTATCAAGGCTTTCCCCTTGATTTGGGAGTTACACGGGTACCTTACCCATATACATATCGATATGATTTTGATACGCTCGGTTACATCGAAGAACTCTATAAGTGTAAAGAATTCGGTCATGGAAGACATGATGGAGATTTCCGAATAAACGATATTGCAGCGATATTGCCTGAGCCATTGCAAGGTCATGGTGGATATATTATTCCTCCAGATAATTTTATGCCTGAGCTACGAAGATTAACTGAAGAAAACAACAGTTTACTAATAGCAGATGAGGTTCAATGTGGAATGGCGCGCAGTGGAAAGTGGTGGGCTTATGAGTTATCCAATATAGAACCGGATATCGTGACTATAGCAAAATCTATTGGAGCTGGAATACCGCTTTCTGCAGTTGTAGCAAAATCAGAAATCATGGATGAGGTGGGGCCAGGTGGACACAGTACAACTTTTGGAGGAACACCCATCGCAGCGGCTGTAGGCTGTACAGTTATGGATATCATTGAGAAGGAGAAACTCTATGATCAGGCTAAGCGAAAAGGTGATTACTTCTTAAAAGGACTTAAGGAACTGCAGGAAAAACATGAGATTATCGGTCATGTAGATGGAAGAGGCTTATTCATTGGTATGGAATTAGTTGAAAATCGGAAGACAAAAGAACCAGCCACTGCAAAGAATGCGCGTCTTCAAAGTGTAGCAATGAAAAATGGATTACTATTTCAAAGATCAGGATGGTACGGTAATAGAATCAGTTTAATGCCTCCAATTGTCATAGAAGAATCCGAACTCGATAAAACCTTATCGATATTCGATGAATGTATGACAACCGTTGAATCTTAAAGCTATAAACCTCTTATTCTTTCTTTTTTTACTTTTTAAGATAGTAATATTTGAGCAGGAAAATTTGAAAGTTTTTCCTAATTATGGATATTGATAAATTAGAGGAATTTTTTTTCTGTTTCTTTAATGCCTTCCTCTAATATCGATGCTCCTTTTTCAATTTGCTCTTCTTCTATTATTAAAGGCGGGTTAAGGCCTACACGATTTCCTAACGATCCTTCCCCAAGAAGAGTTAACAGACCTTTTTCGCGAAGATTCTTCCCAAGAGCATTCATGAAATCTAGTTGAACAGGTTTCTTAGTTGTTTTATCTTCAACAAACTCTAAAGCACCAAAAAGTCCTTTAACTGAAATATATCCTACACTTTTCATATTCGTTAACCTATCTTCAAGACAACGTCGGTAATAGGGCTCCATACGTTTCGTCCTCTCAGGCAATTTTAATTCTTCGATCAAACTAATTTGAGCTAATGCAGTAGCACACATCAATGGATTTCCCGTATAGGTTGCTGAATGGACAATAGGTCTCCACGAATTCGCTATTTCATCTCTTGTTATGGTTGCGGATAACGGATAGCCTCCGGTTAAACCTTTACCAAGCGCTATGAAATCAGGTTTAATATTGAGTACCTGTGATGCGGTCATGCCTCCACCGTATCTTCCAAACCCGGTTTGAATTTCATCTATGATAAAGAGTAAATCATGTTCTCTACAGATCTGTTCAAGTCGTGGAAGATAAGTGTCTGGTGGTACAACGTTGCCACCTGCACCTTGTATAGGTTCAACAATTATAGCTGAAGGATCCCATACCCCTGTCATATGACCGTCTAGAATCGATTCAAGATATCGTGTACACCATAAATCACATTCAGGATATGCTTTATCAAATGAGCATCGATAACAGTACGCATAAGGAGCATAGTAAGCGTTACTACTGAATTTCGACATATTGACTGAAGTAACAGCGGCGCAGCCAGTTGTAGCACGTCCATGAAAACCGCCGTGAAAAGCAATCACGTTAGCTTTCTTTGTAAAGCTTTGGGTCAACCGTAGTGCTATCTCTATCGCATCTCCACCGTTTAGCCCAAATACCGTTTTCTTTAGATGTGCTGGTGTGATTTCAGCGATTTTTTTCGCTAGCAACGCTCTCGGAAGTGATGGTTGATCGGGTGCATGAATCAGTTTCTCTGCTTGTTTGAAGAGTTGCTCTCGAACAATAGGATTCGAGTGTCCGGTAATAGCAGTGGAGAAAGCCGATGAGAAATCTAGATACTGTCTTCCATCAACATCCTTTACATAACATCCATCAGCTGAATCCCAGACAAGTGTTCTCAGCGGTTGAGATAGACCATACATTGTAGGCACTTCATATTCAAGAATCAAATCTAGTATTTCTCGTGATTTAGATCCTAATGATTCAAGATAAGGGATATCTGCCTTCTTCAATTTAGTTCACTGCAACTGTGTTATCACATACAGAAATAAATCTTTACTTGATATTTTCCAAAACACGAGTTGCCTAAATGATTCTTCTAACATATTTTTTGTTTTCAGGAGGATAACAAATAATTTAGTTAGAATATAAAATTAATCAAGATTCTTCTCATATATTCGGCTTTTTCGTATTCTTTCATATATAGTTTAACCATATTTTTTAGCTAGATATTCTACTTGACCTTTGATATCTACTTCTACCCATTCGCTCCAAGCATCAAGTAGCTGCTGAGTAATAGAGCCTGGAACTTTTTCCCCGATTGAGACGCCATTATAGCGTCCAATTGGAAGCATACAGTAATTTGTTGCGGTAAGAAACGCTTCATCGGCGTTATAGAGATCCCATTGCTGAAGGTTACATTCTACTACATCAAGGTTCAATTTCTTCGCTAGATACAAAATATTTGAGCGACTGACGCCTCGTAAAATATTTCTTTGCGTTGGAGTCTTTAATACACCGTCTTGTACGAGCCAGATGCTCTCTCCTGTACATTCAGCGAGATTACCATGTATATCGAGCATAAGAATAAATGCTTCAGGATCGATCAGCTCTGCTTCTTTTTCTGCTAGATTTTGATTTAATCGGCTGTACGTTTTAATTTTTGGATCTCTCGAATTAGGCGGCGATTGAATGATCGAGGTGGAGACTACGTGACAGCCTGAGGTATAGAAGGGAGCGAGAGGTACGAGGAAAGGGGTTAAAGGTTCAGCTTTAATAATTATAGTTGCTTTCGATTGTTTTCCTTCCGGTAGCTCCCATTCATATCTTCCATGAGGAAGCCCATACTCTCCTGGTGTAATCTCGAATACTATTTGAATATCTTCTTGTTCATTGAGGAGATGGGTATTCCGTTCTAAACATTCTATGCAAAGTTGCGCTATCTTTTCTTTGCTTATACCTGGATCAATACGTACTACTTTTAATGATTGCCAACCTCGATTAATATGCTCTTGCAGCTGCCAAATCTTCTGTTTAAAGGTGCGAATATACTCGTAAATATTATATCCATTAGTAAAGCCCCGATCATAAATAGAAAAAGTTGCTTTATAACTTGGAAGCCACTCACCATTAACATATACTACCCTCTCTCGATATTGCTTCCTAAATAGATCTACTTTCATACCAAATTTTTATCATTCAACACTATATAACCATTCCCATAAAATTAAGAGAAGATTCTTAGTTTTACTAGAATTTTCAAGGTTTGAAAAAGAAGTACTGATCTCCTCAAATATTTCTTCAGGCATAGCTGTTCCATATCATATCAATAAAAAGAGAGTTATTTTAAAGATTTTTATGATCATGATATTATCCATCTTTTTTGCTCAACTCCCTTTAGTCTTTAGAAAATCATTTCTCGACTCAGAAGAAAAAAGTTCTGAAGTTTGAATATTATTACATCAGCACGAGAAAAAAGAATATGTGAAACCGGTAAGTAATAAACGGGAAGTATATCGTGTAAGATAACTGGTTGAGAATAAATTATGTATAATAGATTTATCGTATAGGTATATAGTAGAGTGGTGATGAGTAATATGAATGGATATGATGCGGTAGTTGAAGCGTTTAAAGCTGAAAAAGTAGACTATCTTTTTGGGTTACCTGGTCATCCTAAGATACTTTATGATCAGCTGTATGATACTCCAGATATTAAACCGATTTTAGTTAGACATGAATGCTCAGGCGTGCTTATGGCAATGGCATATGCTAGGATTTCAGGGAAGACGGGGGTATGCTTCGGTAGTCCAGGACCTGGAATTGCGAATCTTGTACCAGGATTTTTAGAAGCGTACTATGCTTGTACACCTCTCGTCGCTCCATGTCCATCTGCAAGTTTAGAAGCTGAAGGAAGCGGCGCATTTCAGGAATGTAACCAGGTAGGAATGTTTAAACCAATAACAAAATGGAGTGTTCGCGTACCACGTACTGAAAGAATTCCCTGGTTTATGCGGAGAGCTTTTTCATTAGCGAATAATGGAAAACCAGGTCCAATATTTATTGAAATTCCAAGTGATGTAGGCTTTGCAGAGAAAGAGATGCCAAAATATATACCCTTTAAAAAAATGTTAATTCGAGGAGAACCCCAACAAGTAAGTGCAGCGATTACCCTGCTATTAAGATCAGAAAAACCTGTGATAATAGTCGGAGGAGGAGTGATTCTCTCAAGAGCATATAATGAATTACGCCATTTCGCTGAGTTAATAGGAATACCGGTTCTCACTACTCCTTCAGGAAGAGGTTCGATACCAGAAGATCATCCATTAGCAATAGGATTAGTGGGTATCTATAGAACAAAGATTGGCAAGAAGGTGCAAGAAGAAGCAGATCTCATCATTACTATAGGCTCAAGAAATGAAGAGTTACAATCAGGCGCGTTTCAATACTTCCCTGAAAAAGCAAAATATATTCAGATTGATATTGACTCTTTTGAGATTGGAAGAAACTGGATTCCAGATGTTGCTCTTGTAGGTGACGCGAAACTAGTGCTTATTGATCTAATCACCGGGCTGCAAGAAAAAATATCTAAGAAAAAAGTAGAAGAGATGCGGAGAGTAGCTGTGATTATCAAAGCAAAGAAGGAGTATGAAGCTGAGATAGAAGAGGAATGTGAAACAGAAGCTTTACCGATTAAAACGAAACGAGTGATTAGAGAACTTAACAAAGTATTTGGGAAGGATACAATCCTCTGCAATGAGAATGGAATGCAGGATCTATGGTCGTATTATTTCCCATATTATAAAGTGTTGAATGTAGGGGATGTGTTTCCTCCAGCTGAACAAACTCTTATGGGTATGGCAGTAGCTGGATCGATAGGAGCTAAATTAGCTGCACCACATAAGAACGTGGTTTGCACAAGTGGTGATGGCGCATTCCAGATGTATATGAAGGAGATGCCTACAGCAGTACAATACAAAGCACCAGTAACGTGGGTCGTATTAAATAATTATAGTCTCGGATGGGTGAAGTACATTCAACGAGCCTATAATGAACGATTTATAGCTACTGATTTTGAGATTCAGCCAGACTTTTTAAAAATTGCTGAAGCGAATAAATGCTATGGACAACGCATTGAGAAACCAAACGATATCAAGGAAGGATTGGAGAATGCATTGCAAGTTAATAAGGAGAATATTCCAGCATTACTTGAATTTATTATCGATCCCTATGATGCTCCCGAAGGCTTCAAAGAATTCCATAGAGAAATTTGGCATATGCCAGTATCATAACCAGTGAAACAAAATCCTACCTTTTTTTACTATATTGTCTTCGTGAACTAGGAAGCCAGTAATCCTTCAATAATGCAAGTATGATTATAATAGAAATGCCAAGAGCAATTTCCATGGGGTAATTTGGGAGATATTTAAGCCAAAGGAGGCCAATCATAATCATAATAGCTGCTCCTATGAATAGTCGTTCACTGTAGGGTGCTCGTTGTTTCGTTACCATTTTTGTGATTCACCTCATCCTTTTACGGCGCCCATGGTGAGCCCTGAAATAATGTATCGCTGGAGAATCGCAACCGTAATAATCGTCGGTATCAGCGACGTCATCGTCACCGCAGCCATCTCACCCCAACGAATACCAGTAGTTGTGATGAATGCTGCCATGCCGACGGTGATGGTTCGCGCGCTTGATCCGGGTAAGACCGAGGCGAGGAGATACTCGTTCCAACTGAATAAGAAGACCATAATAGC
>CAZAXO010000032.1:0-15364 GCA_964489085.1 uncultured Candidatus Bathyarchaeia archaeon | reverse complement strand
GTATAGTTGAGGAGGGACTTGCTGTCAAATCTTTTTTTGATCCAGGATGGGAAGATTTGGGGTCCTTAGCGGTCTATGGTCGAATTATGGGAGTAAATGTTGTTTGGTCAGTTTGGCTTACTATTTTTCACACGGTCTTCAGTGTGACTATTCCTATATTGATCGTTCATTCGCTCTATCCCTATTGGAGAAATCGAGTACTTCTTTTGAATAAGGGGTTAACACTTGTGTGTTTGGTGTTTGTAGTAACATGTGGTATAATTTTTTCTCTTCTTAATCCTTATCTTCCAACACTTATCCTGTACCTTTTATGTCTTTTTCTAGTGGCTTTATTATTGAAAATCGCTAAAGATGGGGTTTCTATAACCGTTAAGATACCAAAGTTCTTTACGATACATCCTATTTTATTTGGATTAGTTTTCACCGTTGCTATGTTTCTTTTTTTCTTTATCGTTCCTGAGACTCCTATCCCATGGATTATCCCCTGTATAATTGCAGCGTTCTTTTTTGTGAAGCTATACCAGAACCTAAGTGATTATTCAAGAAAACAGCTTATAGGCCTCTGTTTGGGTCTTTTAATTCCATTTCTTCTCTTCTTCGATATTATCTTAGAGATAAATGGAAACGGGGGAATGTCTCTTGTAGGTGTATTTACGTTTCTCTCCATCCTCTATTTATATAAGACGGTACAATAATAGCTAGCTCGAGGGGATACTAACCTACGATAACGAATGGGTTAAACAATATATTTACTCTAATTAGCTATGATATATAGTTATATAGGGGTATATAATTTATTATTCATGAGAATCCCTCATACCCTCAACCTCCAAAGGAGGCAAACAAGAGAATTCATTATTAAATAACCAAAAGCTATTCATGGTGGTGCTGGATCGAGCTTACTTTCTGCACAAGAACCTTCTATTTAAAACGATACCGCCTCCAGAAGGGAAAAAGATTCATCCTTAGGAATGCCAATTCTGCCTCTACCACGATAAATGTTAAGAAGACTCTTAAAGAAAATATTAGTGTTATTCATAATGGGGTTTCTGCAGTAAAGGATCTATCTGATACTGGAGAATTCGCCTCTTTCAAAACGAATAGAAATAGCATTTTGCGATAAATGCGATAGAAAAAGAATTTAGACGGTAGATGACTTATGGAGGATTCATATCGGGAGAATGATGTTCTCTACGCAAAATGTAGTTGTGGAAATAAGACTTTTCGAATAAATAGAGATACTCGCAAATGGCGTTGCAATAAATGTGGTTATGAGTATCCTACACCGGACGAGGTTTAGTTATAAGCGTATCCACCATTATAATATCACATAAAGTTGGAAGCATCCCCGCTAGCTAGCTTAACAGTGTGGTTATTAAGAGCGTTTCACTTCCGACTTCGATCTTCTTAACTACCTTTAATCCCTGACACTCCATAGACTTTATTATTTCAGATATTTTCACAATAGGTGGTCCTATCAATGCTAGACTCTTCTTTGTTTTCTCCTTAACTGCTATTTTCCCATCGTGTTTCAGTATTCGTTTAAATTCTTTTAGCACTTTACTTTTATCATCTATCTCATGAAATACTCGAATTAAGAGAATTACGTCAACAGTCGAGTCTGGAAGAGGAATATGTGTACCATCGCTTTGTAGAAACTTGATGTTTAGGGAGTGTTTTTTCGCTCGTTTTTCCGCTTTTTCCAGCATCTTGGTATGAAGATCAACTCCTATAACGCTATGTACCTGTTTTGCGAGTGGAATAGTATAATAACCAGTTCCACATCCGAAATCAACGACGACATCAGTTGCTGCTAAATCCAATAGTTCTAATACTCTTGTTGGAGGCTCTAGGATCCTCCTTAAGGGATTATCTAAGAAAAACTGTAGGTATAAAGGGAAAGCATGGTCTGAAGGTGTAGTATCATTCATTTAATTTTTCTCCCTTACCTATTCATGCTTCAAAGATTATTAATACGTGTTTAGTTGAGAACTAGCTACTGACTATTCTGAAAGCAAGTCTATGAACTTGAATCAACAGCTAGCTAGCATAAAAAATAATCTACAGATAGTTAACATAAAAAATATTAGTATTTATATTATATTGAGAGGACGTGAGTCTTCGAATAATACTGCATGTAGATTTGGATGCTTTCTTCGCTGCTGTGGAAGAGCGAGAGCATCCTGAGTATACAGGTAAACCGGTAGTGGTAGGAGCGGACCCCAAAAAGGGAAAAGGACGTGGCGTAGTAGCCACCTGTAATTATGAGGCGAGAAACTATGGGATTCACTCCGCTATGGCTATATCGAGAGCGTGGCAACTCTGTAAAGATGCCATATTTCTACCAGTACATAAGGAGTTGTATAGAAAAGTTTCAACGAGTATAATGAAGATCCTTAGATCATATGCTGATAAGTTCCAGCAAGCGGGAATTGATGAAGCATTCCTTGATATAAGTGAGAGAGCCGATGATTTTAAGGAAGCAGAGAAACTAGCAAAGACAATCAAAGAAGAAGTTCTTAAGAAGGAGAAGTTAACGTGCTCCATTGGAATAGGACCGAATAAGCTGGTGGCAAAGATTGCAAGCGACTTTCAGAAACCAGATGGATTAACTGTAGTACCCGAGAAAGATGCGAAGCAGTTTTTCGCTCCATTACAGGTTGATAAACTTTGGGGAATTGGAGTAAGGACAAAGAGTAAATTAAATGAAATGGGTATAAGGACAGTTGGAGAATTAGCCAATTATGATGCTGCTAAACTCAATGAGGAGTTTGGAGCATTCGGAGTTGAATTTCATCAGATGGCTCAAGGTCTAGATACATCAGAAGTAATCGAGTATAGACCGCCTAAATCTTTTAGCAGGGAACATACCTTTGACGTGGACACTTCTGATAAACAACTCATCTATTCTACATTAGATAAGCTCTGTGACGGAATTATAAAGGATGCAAATGAACACGGTTACACTTTTCGAACATTGACCATAAAGGTTCGGTATGAAGATTTCGAGACACATACCAGCTCCAAATCCTTTATGCATCCCCTAACCATAACCGAATCTGTAAAGGCTAACATGCATAAACTCTTGAAACCATTTCTTAATTCAGGTAAAGCAGTAAGGTTGATAGGCGTAAAAAGTTCTAATCTGTTTCAGAAAAAAACGCAAAAAACCTTACAGATTGAGGAGGATGATTATTTACGTTAACTAGCTAGCTTTAGATGGTGGATAGTTCACAATTAAAGCTATATAATATCATATTTTACGGTTAATTATTTTGTATGATATTATTCTTGTAGATTAAATGAAAGTATAAACATGATTGTCGAGTATGCTGAGAGGACGAAAAACGCTGGTAGGAAAGAGTTTGTAAGATCCTTTGAGAATCCTATGAGAAATGGACCTAAAAAACCTCCTATCTCACCTATAGAATAAAACAGTCCGATAGCTGTTCCCATGTATACAGGCCCTACAGTAGGTATATCCGCTAATATGTGCTGTAGAATGGGGAGCCCCCCTCCTAAAAAGAAACCTATCAGAAAAATTTCAACGATTAAGAGTGAGCGTTCACTTACACTAAACGCTAAAACTGTCAAGCTTAACAATAATGCGATAATGCTTAGATTTCTTCTCTTCGATCCTATATACTTGGAGAGATGAGGAAAAACAAGGTTTCCAATTACTATAGATACCGCTAAAAGAGAGGCGATTATACCTCCTTCAATAGCAGTATATCCTTTTAGCTCAAGAATTTTAGGAAGCCAATTACGAAGTCCATGATTGATCAGCAACATTGCCACTCCAATAAGGATGACAATCCATACCGATACAATGGTTAAGATCTGCTTCATCCCTTCTCCTAGTCTAAGGTTTTTTCCATGATTTTCTGATTTTCTCGGTGCATCTCTTCCAAACAAAATCCATAAAAATGCTATGAGAAGACTTATTATACCGTAGCTGGTGAAAACCATCTGCCAACTTTTAACTAATGGGAGAACTAAGCTATTGGTTAGAGCTAATCCCAAAGCCGAGCCGATAGATGCACCACTTATATTGATCCCTAACGCTATCCCCCTCTTATCATCGCTAAACCATGAAGTCACAAGTTTGGGAAGACCTATAGAGATGAAAGGCCCTCCAAATCCGAAGAGCGCAACAAAAATGAATAACGATAAAAAATTAGTACCTGAAGCCCTAAGAATTGATGAGAGAGCTATAGTAATAGTACCTAAACCAAGAGATCTCCAACATCCAATCCTGTCTACTATTAACCCGAAAGGATACGAGCAGAAAATGTAGACCAACTGCCAAGCTCCACCGATAATTCCTATTTCGGTATATGTAAGATTAATTTGATTCATAATTGGAGTAATGAGTGGAGCAAAAGACGCCATAATTAAACCAAAAGAGAAATATATTAACCAAGCTAAAGATAGGATAATCCATCTGAAGATCGACTTATCATCATTTCCACTACGGGCTTTACAGATTTTTAAGATGAAACTCAATCTACTCTTCTTTCGAAAAAAATTCAAGTCAAGAATAATTAAAGGATTAAACTGAAATAAATATTAATAGAACATAGTAAATACGATGCTAAATCCAGTATCTAGACATATAGTCTATGATAGCTAGCTAAAATTATGCTTTTTCTATTTGCATGTAGCAAGCAACGACTGAATAGTGAGAGTATGAAAGTAAGGATTCGAACCTACAGCTAGATAGTGGGGATTTAACCCTTGTTAACGCATGGGTTAAACAGTTTCATTAGAAGGATTGCTATATCAAGAACTAATACCAATTATGAAAAAAGGGGTGTTTTAAGTTCGTTATCTATCGAAGAGATTACTTTACTTTTAGTTTATGTTTTTTAACTTCGGTCGGCGTCTTTTTAGGTACAGTAATTTCTAATACGCCGTTCTGATAGGTTGCCTCAGCCTGTTCAGGTAGCACCTCTTCTGGGAATGACATGCTACGATGGAAACTGGAGTATGATCGTTCTCTACTCACATATCCTTTCTTTTCTTCTTCAGTCTCCGTCTGTGCTTCAGCCGAAATCTCCACACCATCTTTGTCAATATTTATATCAATCTTCTCTTTGTGTATCCCAGGCATCTCAGCACAGAGCTTATACTCTTTACCCGTATCGACGAGGTCACAGGATGGAGCCCTCACCTCAGGCAACACCATTCTTGGCATTCTGATTGGCCAGGTCCACCGTCGCTCAGGTAAGAACATCCCTTCAAAACCTGACCTGAACTCATTAAATAAACGATCCATCTCAGTAAACATGTCAGATGGACGCCAAGATACGATCTCTTCTTCTCTCTTTTTTACTGGAATCTTCTTGGATTCTTTCTTCTTTTCAGACACAATCTTCACCTCTATTAAAATTATATGCTGTAACGAGTTAGTTGAAAATTGATGATTCGTTACCGCATTCAATACTTAGTATAGACGAGGATGGTTTAAAGATTATCGCATTGAGCTAACTAGTTAACAAGTATAAATTCTTTTCATCTAGAATAGATGAGTAACGAGAAGAGCTGTAATATAACGAGTATGATCGACAGTAAGATATTAACTATACCCAAAATACTTACGCCAATAATGAGGTATAGAAAACTAATTATATTCCAAGTAAAGTATTCGAGGATAGTCTTTATCAGAAAAAACCATGAGAGAGTTATAACTCCTGTTAAAGTATCTGTAATGTGAATGTTTTAACCTTTTTTATATTCAACAATCGGTTTCTTCTCAAACTACGTTAACTAACTCTATCCTAATCATAAAAATTACTACAGTTAGAGCAGTACATCTTACCTATTTCAGCGAGATACGTAAGCTCTTCAACGCATTTATTACATTTATTAGGGTCCTTACAATGATCTGACTCCAATTTCTTTATTGTATTATTAGCTTTAGAGGATAATATAGTTCACCTTTTAACTGGTAGAGGTACGATTTAAAATTCGAATAAGCTCACTCACAAAGCTTGGATTGACACTCAATAGCTAGTTGCCATTATTGATTATTTAGTAGGCAATAATTGCACATAGATCTTTCTATTTCTTGGGCCATCAAATTCACAGAAAAATATGCCTTGCCACGTTCCTAACATAAGTTTTCTATTTGAAATGAGAATACTTGTTGAGCATCCTACTACGGTAGATTTTACATGTCCAGGCGAATTTCCTTCTACATGTTGAAACTTCATAGAATCAAATAATCGATTCATAGCCTCTCTAATATCAATAGTGACTGATGCATCTGCATTCTCATTTATGGTAACACCAGCTGTTGTATGAGGCACAAAGATGAAACATATTCCTTCAGTAATATCTGCTTTGGATACGATTTCTTGTATATGCCTACTTATCTCTATCAAATCAATTTTTTGTGAGGATTTAATGTTAATCGTATACATGTGACATTGTATATTTGATACGATTGAAAAAGTTATCTTATTGGGTTAGTTAGCTATTATAGTTGTTTTTACCATCTTATTTTTTTAAATGAAGATTAAGGAATTTGTGAGGTTGTATGGACAACCGTACTCTGATGGACTCGGCATCAACCTTAAGCAAGGTCGCAGTAAAGAGATTATAAAATGGTTCCTCGCTTCTATTCTCTACAGCAAACCTATACGAGAAAGCTCTGCATCCAAGACTTATCGGTGTTTTGAGAAGCATAGTATCCTCTCAGCTGACACTATTGTATGTGCTGGGTGGGAGAAGCTTGTCTCGATTTTAGATGAGGGGGGATATACACGTTATGATTATAGCACCGCCGATAAGCTTCTGCAGGTATTTGGGAACCTTAAGCGTTTGTATCAGGGAGATTTAATTCGCCTGTATGAAATCTCAGAAGATTCGAAAGATTTGGAGTCTCGACTCAACGTTTTAGGTAAAGGTATCGGCGACACGACGATCTCAGTTTTCCTCAGAGATATGAGGAATATCTGGAGAAAAGCCGACCCTCAACCTACGCCTCTTGTAAAGGCTGCAATGAAATCTCTGGGCATAACGGATCTGAAGAGTTATGCGCAAAAGCATCATATAGACCTGATACATTTGGAAACGGCTTTGCTGAGATACTCAAAAGACTTCTTAAAGAAGGGAAAACGCTTATCTATCAGCACTTCTTGAGCTAGCTAATAGGACTATCCTCCATCATAATTTTAAAACACAAAAAAATACGACAGTATAAAAATATAGCTAGCTAAAATTATGCTTTTTCTATTTCTATGAAGCGAGCACATACTGACTAGTGAGAATGTCAATGTCAGGATTCGAACTCACAACTAGCTCGTGGGGATACTAACCATTGATAACGGATGGGTTAACTAGCGTAATTATTGGTATTGCTGATATGCTGCTAATTCTTGAAAATACTGATAATACCTGTATCCCTTAGTTGCTCTCTCCTTTCCTACATCTATTAATGCAAACTCTTCATGAGGTGGAATTATACTTTCATCTAATCCAAGTCTGTATTCATGTAAATTTTCATAGTCTTCTATGCGAATCTTTTTTCGTCTATTCAATTTTTCTTCTAAATCAAATTTTTTAACAACTTCTGAATACCCAGGTTGGATTATTCCACTAAATACTACAGCAGTAGAACCAGAACCATAGGATACAAAAAGAATCCTTTTTCCACTTAAATAATTTCCATTTTTATGTTCTCTGTAAAATAGACTGTATGTACCTAAAAATAATGAGCCAGTATAAATATTTCCTATTTCTCCTGAAAATGCTAGGGAACTGTTAACTTTTCCATAGAATACTTTTTTGAAATGTGAGGTTTGAACAAACTTTTTACGAAATTCTTTGTAGGATTTCACAAACGTTTTGTTTGTTAGTAATGCATCTACTGTTGAAGGATATTCATGGGGAGGTTCTGATCCCGTTATGTCAATAACTGCTTTCCATCTAGGAAGATTTTTCCATTCGTGACGGAATAGAAATACAGCGATATATTCAGCCATTTTAGGATATGGTATATGACCATTCATAAAATCTATGTAATCTGTAACACATTCTTCAGATGATGGTTTAATTAATTCTGATTTTAGTACTTTTTCTTTCCAACCAAGAAAGGCAGGCTTTACAGTATAAAGAAAACACCAGTTTGAATACTGTCCATCTACGACGGCTGTATCACGGTCATTTGGTCTAAAAAAATCTTTCTCATCTACTATATGATCACTGGTAACTTTTGGATCAAGTGCGACCAAGCGTGGGTTTTCAGTCACATGCAAAATAACCGCTCCTGATCCTTGAGTTGGTTCACCGCTTGATCCTAACGGATATCGGGCAATATCTGTGTTAACTATAATTGCACTTTTACCATCGTTTTCCCTTGCTCTTATCCAATTCGAGGAATCATATAAAGCAATAGCACCACTCGCACAGGCAAACTTTCTCTCATCTCCTCCACAATGTGAAAAACTCCCACGTCCATAAACTTGTTCTAACATACCTACTATGTATGAATTCATAGCCTTCGATTGATCCACGCCGGTTTCTGTTGCCACATATAGTCTACCAATATCAGAAGGTTCAAGATCATTCCTTAGCATTAAATTTAACAAGGCCATAGCTCCGTTAGTTGCTGCATCTTGGTGAACATCATTCACTGCCATTTTTTCAGTTCCAAGACCCTTAGTGTAACGTCCAAATGGCTGACCTCTAGCTAATTCAAGTTCAGAGATATCTACAAAAAGTTTTGGCACATACACTTCAATAGTATCAATTCCAACTGGTTTGTCCAGTTGTGGCATTCTTCATTGCTCCCTTCGAATATTAAACATAAGGTTTTCAACAAATACATTCGTATGTAAAAAAAGAGTTTTCATCTTGTATAGATAAAAAAGGTTTGTATAAATGAAGTTATTATCAGATTTATCTACGATTCGTGTTTTCTAATTTTATATATTCTAAGAGCCTGAGAGGTGTTCTTATTTCCTAGATATGTTCAAGCTCGCTACTTTTTAAAGTAAAATTAGGGTTTCAGAGAATACACATATAGATTTTAGTAATTTAACTTATTTATTATCTAGTTGAGGATATGCTGGTGTAAGGTTGCCTCGAGCTTTTTGTCTTAATAAATTCAGAGGTTGGAGCAGAAGATAAGCTTAGAGAGAAACTAAAAAATATAGAAAATGTGGTAGAGGCTCAAAGCGTCTGCGGCGTCTATGATATAGTGATTAAAGTTGAGGCGGAACGATGGATAAGCTGAAAGAGGTGGTTCACCAGAAAATAAGAAGCTTAGATGAGGAAAAGTCGACACTTACCATGATAGTGATTAAAGGTGAAAGCTAGTTAGCTTCTCTTTTAAAATAGAGGTGAAACAATAAATTAAAATGTGGCGCTTCAATGGTATTATTGTAGGAGTTTTTTATTGTGTATCATATGGTAAGGTCTATCTTACCCAGCTATGTACGACCAGCAATTTATAGTTTGCAGCTTCGATCTGGTGTGCAGAATATTCTCATCAAGTTTAGGTGGGATGGTGGAGGTTCAGTTAGGTTAGAGATAGTCAGTCCAAAAAAGATATATACAGAAGATGAGATGAGGATAACCGATAAAACCTCCATCCAAGCAGATGGAACAATTATCTGCAAGTATCTTAGACAGTACGAGCTGCCAATACTAAAGTTACCTCATAAAGAAATGTGGTCCATACAGTTAAACCTATCAAATATCTGTCGCTACAAGCTTGATGTTGAAGTATCATAGTATCAGCAAAATCTCTGTTTTAGCTAGCTCTACAAGTAGGAAAAACGAAATATATAGGAAACGTACTCTGTTTCTTTAGGTGGAAAGTATTCTCTTCCTTACTGACTAATATTAAAAAATTTTCATGATGTTATATGAGACCAATCTATCTCAGCTCATATAAGAGTGGGGTGTTGGAAGAAAAAATAGAGTCCTTGTATAGGATACTTGAGAACTGTGAGCTTTGTCCTAGAAAGTGTAGGGTAAATCGATTAAAGGGGAAAAAAGGTTACTGCAGATCTGGTAAGGAGTTGATCGTCTCAAGTTCTGGTCCACATTTCGGTGAGGAAGATCCGTTGGTTGGTACTGGAGGTTCCGGAACTATATTCTTGACAAACTGTAACTTGCTCTGTGTTTACTGTCAGAACTATGAGATAAGTCATCTTGGCGACGGCACTTCTATAAGTAAAGAAAAGGTGGCTGATGACATGATCTTCTTGCAGAAGAGGGGTTGTCACAACATAAACTTTGTGACCCCAACACATTTCACTCCTCAACTTGTAAAAGCAATAGCGAACGCTATTCCGAAAGGATTGCATTTACCGATCGTTTGGAATTGTGGTGGATACGAAAACGTAGAAATGATAAGATTGCTAGATGATGTTGTCGATATCTATATGCCGGATATAAAATACGGTTCTTCAGTTTCTGCAAAGATGTATTCTAATGCTCCTGATTACTTCGAGTGTTGTAGGGAGTCTGTCAAGGAGATGCATCGTCAAGTCGGTGATCTTATAATTGAGGATGGGGTTGCTAAGAGAGGTTTGTTGATTAGACATCTTGTGCTACCTAATAATGTTGCAGAAAGCGAGGAAATTTTGAAGTTTATTGCCGAAGAGATTTCAAAGAACACTTACCTTAACATTATGGATCAGTATCGACCGATGTATAAAGCATATGAGTATGAGGAGTTGAATAGACGCCCTGCCTTCGATGAATATCAGAGGGTAGTGGATATCGCTAAGGAGCTGGGTTTGAATAGAGGTGAAATATTCAGACATTCTCTTTGATAATGACAAAATTATTTCCTCATATTCGTAACGTAAAAGATGATTATGTAGATAAGGCAAAATATTTTTAATACCATCTAGTTCTAGGATTGCGAAGGTGTATGTGGTGGAAATTGTCTTCTCAGAGAAGTGTTTAGAATATTCTTATTTTGGACATGTGGAAAGCCCTGAGAGAGTCAGAGAAGCCGGTGAATACCTTAAAAAAATTGGGTACACCTTTATTGAGCCGGAACCAGCCTCTGAAGAAGATCTTCTGCGAGTTCATACCCCGGATTGGCTTGACAGAGTTAAAAGAGGGGGCTTCTTTGATGCAGATACTCCTGGCTCTGAAAAAATCTATGAGAATGCAAGCCTCTCAGCAGGAGGAGCACAGCTAGCAGCTAGAATACATGGTTTCTCGTTACTTAGGCCTCCTGGACATCACGCAGGTAAAGGGGGAAGAGCTCTCGGCGCACCTACACTAGGATTCTGTTACTTTAATAATATAGCCGTAGCTGTAAAAAATCTCGATAAGCCAACTCTTATTTTGGATATTGATGGGCATCATGGAAATGGAACTCAAGAAATTTTTCTAGGAGACTCAAAGGTTGTATACGTTTCTCTCCATCGAAGTCCACACTATCCCGGTACAGGTCTAACATCAGAAAAAAATTGCTTAAATTTTCCCCTTTCCTCAAGTACTGATGATCAACAGTATCTTAACACATTGAATAAGGCATTCAGCAAGGTCGATATGAAGACTATAGAAGTAATCGGTGTATCAGCTGGATTTGATGCTCATCAAGGAGACTTAGCTTCTCTAGGTTTAACCTCTAATTGCTTCAATGAAATCGGTAAAAGAATAAGAGATCAAGGAAAAGAAGTTTTTGGAGTACTAGAAGGTGGCTACTCAGGAGAGATCATTTCATTAGATTTACATCAGCTCATTCAAGGACTAGCTAGCTAACTTTGGATAATTACTTCTTAACTTTACTATTCTTTATAGAAGTTAGCTATAATGTTAGATCCACCTTCTCACGAGAGTATCTTTATAAAATATTTACTTCTTGATTACCTCTATGCGAGAACTTCAAAGAGTTATTTTGGGTAATCTCCCATTACTTGGTATAAGCTATCAGGGTGAACAGAAAGATAGAGATTACCGAGAAAAATTTTCGAAGAAACATGATATGAAACAAGTTATGAAAGTTACTATTCAACATGGTGTTAGATATTTCGCCTCCTCTTCTCACGATTTTAATCAACTCTCTCCTCTCTATCTTCAAGCACTAAAAGAGGTGGAAAATGAAGAGGAAGAAAGGATGCATTTAATCACTTGTATTGGCGTCCCATTAGAGTTCAAAGGTGGGAAAATAAATGATTATCGACGGTGGGCTACTCATTTACAGTATGAGTCGAAAGAGTTTGGGAGAGCAGTTCGAGAGAGATACCTTAATGATCCTCTTCTCAATTTTCGTCCAATGTGGAGGGAGAATCTTACCAAAGCTAAACCCTATGATCGAGATGAACTTGATATAGAATTAAGAATCGACTGGGATCAATGGGAGAACCGTCTTCACGTCTTCTCCAGTTACGAGATAGCATGGGTTGAACCTGGTTCAGAAACAGATTTTCTTGCTCTTTGCAGAATCGATTTGCTTGAAGAACTTATCGATAAAATCCATGAAGCAGGATATGACATTTTACTTGCTTCCCATCATTTCGGAGCTTCTGCTCCACTCATACAGAAAAAACAGGTAAAAGGATTTGATGGCTATGTTACTCCAGTCAATAAGCTTGGAGTAATGATGTTTCCAACACAAAGAGAAGTTGAAAACACTGTTACAATGACTCGAGAGGAGGGGAAACTGATTGTTGGTATCAAACCTTTTGCTGGTGGAAGAATTCCCCCAAGGGAAGCCTTACAGTATGTGTATAAAGAAATGAAGGTGGATTCATGTATGCTTGGAGTTGGATCAGTTGAAGAAGCTGATGAAGACTTGAATATAGCGAAACAAATGTAAGCTTTAAACCTTTAAAACACTTATTGTGTCAGATCTACTCAATACTAGTTAATAGATGACTAGTAACTACTGAATAGGTAGAATGCGAGCGTCAGGATTCGAACTCACAGCTAGCTCGTGGGGACTCTAACCACCGATAACGAATGGGTTAAATAATAATTTAGCTAGCTGATGTTTCTTTTAAAACAAGGTTTTTCTTTGTAAAGGCATCTTCTAACTTGCTAACACCCTTTTCAATAAGAGTCTTACTCTTTGCTCCAGCACACACTATCTTTCCATTAGTAAAGATGAGAAAGGTTAAAGGGGGATCTCTTATCCGATAGATTAATCCTGGAAACTGTTCAGGATCATAAACAGTCTTCTCTAACGAATAAGCAACATCCTCTAAATCTAGGGGTACTCCTAGAGTAGTTGTCGCCACCACATTTTCAATCTTAATAACAGGGTTATTCGTAATTACTATCCCTCGTATCCTCATTTTCTCAACGATTCTCTTCAACGCATCCCTCGCTTGTCGTTCATTCTTTGCTCCTGCACATACTATCTTACCTGACGTAAATATCAACGCTGACGATTTTTTCTCTTTCAAATAATAAATGACTGCTGGAAAGCGATGAGGATCGTACTGACTACTTGGTAATACTCGTTTAACTGCATTTAAATCAAGAGTACGTCCAAGAGTAGCAGACGCCACAATATTCACCACTGTAATTGTTAACTTACTCACTTCATAGTTCACGGTCCTTTTCTTGCCAAGATCGTGTAGGACTCTTAGAACTCGTTTCTAGCTTCAGTGATCGTATAATCCATGTTGAACAGGGCAATTATGAGCCACCTAAACGTCATATTTGATAATGTTTCAATGAAATAGGGTCTAAAGTGAATATGACATCAACGTCATATTTAAAGCTATAATGTATAAAAAAGCACATTCTTGTATGGAAGATCCGAAAAGAGTATAGTATGTGGAATAGAATAGAAAAACACTTTCACGATTCACCAGTCAAGTTACAGATAGCACGATTATGCATCGAAAATGGTTTCACTGTGAATGAGAATGGTCAAATATATAGTGGATCAGTAGAGGTTACTCCATCTAAGATTGCTAAAGCCTTGAATATTGATAGGAGAGTAATAACCGAGTTTGTTCGCGTGGTCCTTAGTAACGAGTATCTACGAGAAATTTATACAAAGATTAAGCCAGCGGGGTCACTCATAAGTGATATAGCATCCTATCTTAACTTCGGAGTAGTAGAGATACATGCAGATCCCTATAAGGCAGGTATAATCGCTGAAGTCACCTCGCTCATCTCATCTGAAAACATCATAATACGTCAAATCATTGCTGATGATCCAGAAATCAACCCCGATCCGAGACTCTTAATAGTTACAGATAAACCGATGCCCAGTGAGCTCCTCCCAAAAATACGTGCGCTTCCATCCGTTACCCAAGTATCCCTCTTATAATGTAGTTGGATAAGCTGATTTTAACCATTTGAAAAACAAAAATAGGATGAAGTTTAAGTAAGTTATCTCTTATTTAGAACTCTTTCTCTTAGCTACGATGTTCATGGTTTCTGTTTCTTCAATAGAGGTATCGTCTATCGTTTCACCTGTTAAGGTTGCTTCGATTTCCTCATCAATATAGCTCGTTAACTAGATGTTGTCTTCAAAGTTTCGATGGCTTTTACTGCCCAATCCGGATCTTTTAGCAGTGCTCTACCAACAGCAATCAAATCAACTTTTTCTTCACGTATCAGGTTATCAGCATATTCAGGATCTGTTATTCCTCCAACTCCGATAACGGGAATATTCACCATTTTTTTGATCTCTTGAGCTTGAGGAATGAAGTACCCTTGCTTGCCCCGTAGTTGTGCAGGCTCATCTCCGCAAAGACCTCCAGACACATCGATCATATCCACTCCCGCTCCTTCCAATTTCAGAGCAAATTTCTGAGAGTCTTCTATCTGAGTTCCTGTAGAGACGAGATCGACTGATCCTAAACGGTAGAGAAGCAGTTTCTCCCCTATCTCTTTCTTAACTCTTTCAACAATCTCTAAAGGAAACCTCATCCTATTCTC
Source organism: uncultured Candidatus Bathyarchaeia archaeon (assembly GCA_964489085.1). Classification (GTDB taxonomy): domain Archaea; phylum Thermoproteota; class Bathyarchaeia; order 40CM-2-53-6; family DTGE01; genus CAZAXO01. The sequence continues at coordinate 490 of CAZAXO010000032.1, read as the reverse complement.
TAAGGAGCCTCCGTACTTATCTCGGCGTCGATTCGTTAAAGGAGAGAAAAACTGGTTGAGAAGGAAACCATGTGCTCCATGAAGTTCAACTCCGTCAAACCCTGCTCTCATTGCCCTTTCAGCAGCCACGGCGAACGCCTCAACCACTGCGTCAAGCTCTTCGCCTCGAAGTTCTCTAGCGTCTCCATTGGGTGAAGGAGCAATAGATTGAAACCCCATAGTCTCTCTACTAGCTTTCCCTCCAGCATGAGTAATCTGTATCACAGCTGGAGTACCTGTTGCATGGATACGGTCTGAAAGTTTTGTTAATCCAGAAACTACACTATTGTTATATATGCCTAACTGCTTCTCACTGAGTTTTCCATTCAAGGATACATAACTATGCTCAACTATTAATAGGCCTAATGCTTTCGAACGACGAAGGTAGTACTCAATAAGATTATCGGTTACAACTCCTTCAGTTGTCGCTAATTCTGTGTTCATAGGAGGT
>CAZAXO010000031.1:0-15768 GCA_964489085.1 uncultured Candidatus Bathyarchaeia archaeon | reverse complement strand
TGGTAAGCCAATCCAATCACCAGCTCCTCCTTGGAGTTTATCATAGTCTAACATGAGGAAGTCATGTTTTGCCCAAGCAAAATCATCCATACCTATCTCATCCCAATCTCTCTCAACATAGTCGGTTAGTGATTCAAGAAATGGCGCACCAGGTGTTACCCATGTAACGTCCCACCAGAATACATCATATTTTCCAGTTCCAGCCGTTAAGTCTCTCATAGTTAACATCTGAGCCTCATCGAATGATGTTTGCTCAAACATCACTTCCCCACCAGTCTCTCGTTCAAATGAGTCTAAAAGGTATTGAACGGAATCGATAGGTGACCATGTTACATCCATTTTATGGATGGATTGTCCTCTGAAAGGCTTAGGTGTAGAGACGGGAGTTGTGGCACCGGGAGTTGTTGCTGTTGGTTGCATTGTCGCTGTTGGTGTTTGAGTTTGTGCTGGGGGTCGTGTTCCATAGTATGCTGCTGCACCCGCTGCAGCTACAATTACTACTCCTGCTGCTGCGTATTTAACGTATCCTCTTCTACTTACTTCTCTTTCGTTTGCAGTTGCTTTAAGAGCTTTATCAAATTTCGTGCGTATTTTAGCTTCACGCATCGTATTCACAAAAGATAGATGCGCCTTTAGAACTATATAAAACTTTGCGTGAGATTCTAAATAGTAAAGAATATTTTTTTTAATAAATAATATCACTTACATAGTTGCCACTTAGATAAAAAATACATATAACAATAGTAAACAAGAAATACATAAATATTATAAAAAAAAGGGTTAGAGGCTTCCAGATATCGCGATCTTCCCAACGGTTTTGCCATCTAGCTGGTAACTTGTTTTTGACATGTTCGCCCACTTCATCGCATCCATACCTTCTTTAACGCGATCCAAGGGTAAGACGTGCGTCACTAAATCTTCTAATGGGTATTTCCCAGATTCAATGATCTTCCTTGCTGTTGGAAATTGCTTCACATCGCTACCTGAAATACCGATTACTTTGGTTTGTTTAGAGTTTATATGCGCCCAGGGATTAATCTTGACTTCTCCAGAATCGGTGTAGTGGCCCATAATTGCATAGGTACCACATTTCCTTACCATCTCAAAACCTTCTGGAACTGCTGCAGGTACTCCCGTAGCTTCAACAACAAGATCTGCACCGTGTTCCCTGAAAGTTTGATCTTTCACCATCTTTATTCTTTCAGCAGGATCCTTGACTTCATCGATGTTAATAGTCATATCCGCACCACATCTTTTCGCAACATCTAATCGATACTGTGGAGCCCCAATCACGATGATCGTTGACACTAACTCTCGTAAAGCTATTAAAGCGGATAAACCGATCGCGCCAGAACCCTGAATGACCGCGATATCTTCAGGGTTTGTCTTAACATCATTAGCCATATGAATGCCGCAACAGAGTGGTTCAGCTAATACAGCTGCTTTTGCTGGTGCATTCATTTTTAGGAGAAGCCCATTATTATATTTTTGTACGAAGTGATCTGTAATAATATACTCTGCAAACCCTCCTCGAAAACTTTTCGGGTCATCAGGAAAGGGGTTATATCCTATAGCTGTTGCATACTCACATAAGGTTGGCTCCCGTAGAACTTTGCATGCATAACATCTCCCACACCAAAGTCCGGGTATGGGATGGACAAAGTCTCCTTCTTTGATAGGTAATCCGGTGATATCTGTTTCTATTTTATCTCCTAGTTTTTCAATTGTTCCTACAGGCTCATGGCCTAATACAATAGGATAAGTAAGTGGTAGCCATCCCCAATAGGCATGTACATCGGTTCCACAGATGCCACATAATTCTTGTTTTATCAATGCTTCATCTTCTTTTGGTTCAGGTACAGGGATCTCCTCAACAGTAAAATCGCCTTTTTCTGCAAGACATAAAGATATTTTTCCTGTTTTCATAAACTTTACCTCGTAAACTAATATCACTGTAATAAATATATAAATATAATCAAAGTAAGATAGGATAATTCAGACTCTTCCTTAATATTAATACAATTTAAAATGATGAAGCATATTAGAGCTATTAACCTATAAAATCTAGAAGGTTTGAATGGTATGCCTATTCTTGGATATGCAGGTAAACTTCTTAGAGTAGATCTAACTAAGAATCAAATTAAGACTGAAAAGTTACCAAATGAGAAAACTTTACGACAATATATTGGAGGAGTGGGTTTAGGTACTAAACTATTATTTGATGAGGTAGATTCTCAAACTACGGGAACGGATCCTGAGAGTAGAATTATATTCATGACAGGCCCCTTAACGGGATCGAAAGCCCCTGCTTCAAGTCGCACTACAGTGGTTGGTGTACGAGTTGATGTTCCGTACCTTTCAGGTGTTGGGTACGCAGGTGATTTTTGGGGACCCAGATTAAAATGGGCAGGATTCGATGGTATCATCATTCAAGGTCAAAGTGAAAACCCAGTTTATCTCTGGATTCATGACGGAGAAGCCGAAATCCGAGACGCCTCAAAGTATTGGGGTAAAGATACTCATGAAATAGTGAAACCGATTAAGGATGACATAGGATTAAAAACTAATTCCAGCGTTGCATCGATTGGCCCTGCAGCTGAAAGCCTAATTGGTGAAACGATTATTCAATTTGATTATAATCATGCAGCTGCCAAGTCAGGTCAAGGAGCAGTCATGGGCTCGAAAAAATTAAAGGCATTAGTTGTTAGCGCAGATTTTGTGGAGGCACCACTTGCTGATAAAGTGAAGTTTAATGAGTTAGCTAGTGACTGGCGGAAAAAATTGATGAACTCTACCATCTATAGACTCCTTAAGAATGGGGGATTCATTCGAAGTGGTGTGATGAGTCTAGCTGAAATCCATAATACCATGTGTAAAAATTTATCAGATCCTAATTTTGGCAAAATTTTCGCTAAAGCAGTGACAGAGACAGTGAGTAAATCGAAACAGGTTGGAAGACCATGTTTTAATTGTCCTGTTGCATGCTCGAATGATGTGACAATTGGAGTTGGCTATTTTAAGGGATACAAAGCGTCTATTGCAGGTGGAGGAGAGAATATTGAAGGAATTGGTGGTAATATAGGAGTGACTGATGGAGGTGCTGCTCTTTATCTTACTGATTTATGTGATAAGCTAGGTATCGATATTCCTCATGCAGGAGAGATTTTAGGATTAGCTTTTGAAGCTTATGAAAAAGGCTTACTCACGAAAGAACAGACTGATGGATTAGAGTTAACGTGGGGAGATTTTAAGGTTGCAGAGAAGCTGTTGAGAAAAATGTCGAGTAGAGAGGGATTTGGTAAGGTTCTTGCTGAAGGGCAGAAACAATTAGTGAATTACATTGGGAAAGGCGCAGAAAAACTTGCTACTCACATTAAAAATTTAGGATCACCAGGTCATGATTGTAGATCAAGTTGGGAGGTGTTGCTGCAATCGTTTGTAGCTCCAGCGGGACCAGTATGGACGACGCAAGGGTTAGATCAATGGAATTGTGAACCTGATCTAGGATATCCTCAGATGCCCGCTCACTTTGACAGATTTAGAACAGCATCAGCGGTACGACATACTCAATCAAAGAAGACTTATGAAGATTGTTTAGGGCTATGCTGGTTAACGATCTGGGGCGTAAAGGGTACAATAGAATATACAACTAAAATTTTATCGGCGGCAACAGGGTGGAATATTACCTGGGATGAAGCGAAAATACTTGGGGATCGAATAATCACCTTACAGAAGGTGATTAGTATCACTCGTGGATGGAAAGTAGAGAACGACTTTGATATTGGAGAACGATTATTCGAACCTCCAAAAGTTGGAGTGGCAAAAGGCGTTTCGATAAAACCTATTTTAAAGGAATTGATTAGCGATTATTATCTTTTGATGGGATGGGACCCTGTAACAGGCATCCCAAAAGAAGAAACATTGAAAAGAATAGGACTTGACTTCACAATCAACGCTCTTAAGCATGTAGACACCTAATAACATGTCAGATGAGTAGTATCAGCTGCAGGTGATTTCTTAATTAGTTCTAGTATTTTGAGGAAATAGGGGAAGAAATATATAAATGTTAACACAGCTAGCTACTACGTTAACCTACATAATTGCTTTTGCAGAAATCATATTTCTAGTGTTTTCGATAATTAGAATGGTAAATCAGATTAAACAAATCCAACAATAAAAAAAGTCAAAAAAGGATGAGAAATAAACTCTCATCCACTATAGGTTAAACAATTGATAGTATTTGATTTGTTTAATTATTGATAGTTTCCTGTCTTCATATAAGTAGCATATTCTTTTATTGCTTGACGGAACGGTGTGGGACTATAATTCAATTCTTGCTTCGCTCGTGTGATATCTAATGGCCCTGTTGACCATATAGAGTTGATCCATGCCCTCATCCCTTCATAGTCTTCGCCTTCAGGATTTACTAGTCCAGGTCCTACTTCTATCTGAGATCCTGGAATCGCTTCCATTACAGCGTCAGCAACTTCTTTTAGAGAGTATAATTTGCCTCCGGATAGATTAAAGATCCTATGCTGTAGATTTTCCATCTCATATGCCGTTAACATTGCCTTCGATAAATCTTTGGCATACGTGTAATCTTTTGAATGTTCTGCACCAGATTCTAATTTAAGAGATCCTGATTTAATGACTTCATCAATGAATAAGGGAATAGAACGGTATGATGTCCGCTCTCCTGGGCCAAAAATTTCTGATGTTCTCATAATGAGGGTCTTTAATCCATATACTTTGTTATATCCTTGAGTTAAATGTTCACCAGCAACCTTAATGGTGATATAGAGATTTGGCATCATCCATTTATCTTCACCATATGATCGAGGTACCGGATCATCCTCTTTTATCGGAGTCATATCTGGTTGAGGCCCATATACAGCATTAGTACTCATAAAGACGACTTTTAAATCTTCGATTCGTGATACTTCTAAAATGTTTTTGTAACCTTCAATGGTAATTCTAAAGACAGTATCCGGCACTTCATGTCTGATAGGATACATTATAGCGGTGTGAATTATTCCATCGATTTCATTGCTCCGAACAACTTCTAATAATTGTGAAAAATCGAGGATGTCTCCTCGTACAAGTTTTATCTTGTCTCCCATCTCCTGTAATAAATCGATTTCTCGTGGTACTATATCGTAACAGGTAACTGTGTACCCGTTTTCTGAGAATATACGGGCGACGTTTACACCAACGCCACCCATACCAGTCACTAAGACATTCATTTAGAGATACCCTTCAAACCGATAGTTACTAGTCGAGGATTTCTGAACTGAACTTGTGGAGGCTGAAAGCAGCTAAGAGAGTTAGATCGTCATTGCCTGTGTTGATAAAATTATGGTCAACAAATTTCGGTGCATAGAAAATGTCATAGGGCTTTACATCAAACTCTTGTCCGCCAACAATTGCTTTCCCCGTGCCGGTTAAGATGAAAAATGATTCTTCGCTACTATGTCTATGACGTCCACTACTGGTACCCGGTAGAAACGTTGTATGAACAAGACTTAAATTTTCTGTGCGTGCGCCCCCTAAATCCACGTTTCCTAAAATAAATTTATCCATACAACCCTCTTTTAGATGAGCTGGTTGCACGCCAGCTACCTCAGACAGATTTTTTTTCCATACTTTAGGTTCAGGATCAGGATACTTCATTTTTGATCATCTCTTTGTAACATAAATTTACTTGATAAAGATAATAAATCTTGTGTGCGCGCTGATAAACCACATATTTAGTAGATATTAGCAATAATGAAAGTTGGGAGCTTAGCTAGCTTCTATTCTGGAGGAGAAAGTACAAAGATATATTCTAAAGGAATATCGCCTATATTGATTACTGTATGCTTAGCCCCTACAGGTATGTAAGCTACCATTCCGGGGGATACTTCTTTCTCTTCATCTTCAACAATAATTTTAGCATGTCCTCGAAGTATATATTTGAGTTCTTCCGATTTTTTATGAATATTAGGTATACTAGATACGTTAGCCTGATACGTAGCAAATCCTATTGTCACATTATTAGGTCCCAAATTGCTCTTAGGAAAGAGATAGGCGGTTAATCCAGGTGTTAATACTTTTTCTTGTCCTTCTTTCAATTTAATAATCTTCAATTTCTTCATTTTCCAGCACCTTATGAACATAGATTGGTCGATTTAATTAATGTAACACTTAAAGTAATGAATCAAAAAACAGGTATGATTGATTTCTTTCTCAGTGATTTTCTTAACTCAAAACATTAATATTGATTCAGATGACATTCTTTTAAGAATACTCTATGAAAAAGCTTGATGTTGCTTTTCTTCATCCACCTGTAAGATTAGAACAAAAACAGGGACTTAATCAAATGATTTTTCTTCCTACAGGAGTATTCAGTTTAGCAGCATACGTTCAACAGCATGAGTTTGAATCGACAATTTTCAACCTCGGATTGGAACTTGTTACTTCTTCAACAGTTGATCTTGAGAATTTTGTGAAATCAATTGAATCAAAGATATATGCAATAGATCTTCATTGGGCTGTGCATTCTGGTGGAGCTATTGAAATAGCTCAATTATGTAAGAAATATCATCCAGAGAGTCTTGTTCTTTTAGGAGGTTTCACCGCGACTTGGTTTGATAAAGAAATATTACGAAACTATCCTTCTATTGACATCATTATCCGTGGTGAAGCAGAAGAGACAATAATCGATTTACTACATGAATGCAATAGAAAAAGAGATTTTACGAAAATAGCTAATCTATCATATTCCAAAAAAAAGAAGATCTATAGAAATCCGATAAGACCACCAAATCCCATAGATAACTATAACTTCACGACACTTCATCTACTGCATAATTGGGAGAAATATTTGAAAGTAACTTCCTTCGGTTACCATCCTTCAGTGAAACCTCGGTATTGGCTAAATATATGCCGTGGATGCCTATTTGATTGTATTCACTGTGGAGGAAGTCATAGCAGCTATGAGGGAGTCTTTTCCAGATCACAGATAAGTTTACGCTCCCCTACAAAAGTTGCTGAGGACATAAGAGAATTAACCAATTGTAATATTCAATTAATTTGTTTAACTCATGATCCGCTCATTTTCGGAACTAAATATTATACCAAATTGTTTAATGAGATAAGGAGAAGTGGAAGTAAAACTGAACTCTACCTTGAAAGCTATCGACTACCAACAAGTAACTACATTAAAGATCTCATGAAGACCTTCGAATCATTGAGGTTCGCTATATCTCCGGAGTCCCCCTCAGAAAAAGCTCGAATGAAAATGGGAAGAAACTTCACTAATGCGCAATTTTACTCGTCAATAAATACATGTGAAGCATATGAAATACCAACTGATATCTTCTTCACTGTAGGACTTCCCGATGAGGATCACACCTTCCTTGATAAATTTAAGAAAATGGTGATACAACTCTCAAGTAACCTCTATTCTGCAATAATGCCTCCTTGTCGCTATACTATCGATCCGAATTGTCATATAGCAAGAGACCCAAAAAAATTTGGAGTAAAACTTTTTATTAAAACATTTGAGGATTACAGAAAAATGACAGAGAGTGATAATCCAATTGATTGGATTGGACATGAAACAAAGTATTTATCACGATCTGATATATTAAAATATACAATGGAAGCTATACAATATATTTTCTTTCTACCTTCTCCTCCATTACGTCCCGAAATAAAATGGAAATAAAAGAAGTGATGTAGTTTACAGTTTCGTTGTTTTATAATTTTTATCACTCATAAAATAAAGTATTTCCATTTGAGTATCTCCAATGTTAGTATAATTATGGGGTGTATTAGCAGGAGCATACATTGTTAAATCTGCTTCAAGTTCAACCTTCTTCTCGCCAATTATTCCTGTTCCTTTTCCACGTAAAACATAAAAGAATTCTTCAGAGTCATGCATGTGCAACCCGCAGCTTACACCCGGTTTAAAAGTCGCAATTGCCATAACCCCATTATCTGTAGGTAAATCTTTATCACACAACCATATCTCATGAAATCCCTTATGCAACTCAACGGCTCTTGCTTCATCACGTTTAATAATTTTAACTTCTGACAAGGTAACTTCATGAAAAGAATAATACGAAGAAGTATAAAAGATCTTCCAGATTCATTCAGTATTTCTAAATAAATGAGTTTTACTTGACTATATTTTTTGCATATATGCAAGAGCACAATGAAATGTTGCTAGCTAGTTACATTAGATAACTGCAGGTATTCAGTTTATAGAAGAGGTTCAGGATAACAGAGATTCTCAGCTTTATTTGCTACGCGCTTACAAAAATGACAAACATATTTTGGATTATTAATTAGAGGTTTAATTTCTTCTACTGTTGCTTGATCACCAACAATCATTTTACAAAGATGCTTTTTATGTCCAGGATGTTTATCCACCTATATCACCTACTAGATGACTAACTTAAATTGGATATTTATTAAGATATTCGTAGGTCTTCGATCCCAAAGAAATAAGAGATTATGAAAAGCTAAATTGGTTTCATTTTTTCTATCAAAGTATAACATTTATCTATTATTGGTTGAAATGATATGCTGAGATAAGAACTTTCAAGTGGAGGATATTCAACTTGAGTGAAAAACTAGTTAACATCAAGGAAGAGAAACTGATAGAGCTTTATAAAATAATGGTGAAGATTAGACAATTTGAAGATAAAGCCTATGAACTCTTCAGTCAAAACATGATACCTGGAACAATGCATCTCTATGCTGGTCAAGAAGCAGTAGCTGCTGGAGTTTGTGGAGCTCTTCGAGAAGATGATTATGTCGAGAGCACTCATAGAGGTCATGGACATTGTATTGGTAAAGGAGCTGACCTAAAACGTATGATGGCTGAACTTATGGGTAAGAAGACGGGGTATTGTAAGGGAAAAGGTGGATCGATGCATATTGCTGATTTTAGTAAAGGTAATTTAGGGGCTGAAGGTGTAGTAGCAGCGGGTTTACCAATTGCTGTTGGTGCTGCTTTATCGGCTAAACTTAGAAAGACCGATCAGGTCGCTGTGTGCTTCTTCGGAGATGGCGCTGCAAATAATGGTACTTTTGGGGAGAGTTTAAACTTAGCTGCTATATGGAAGGCCCCAGCACTCTTTGTTTGTGAAAATAATCTTTATGCTATGAGTGTTCCAGCCTCAACAGCCTTTGCAGTACCCGATATCTCGTTACGAGCAACGGGTTATGGATTACCTGGTGTAACAGTGGATGGCATGGATGTCATAAAAGTATACGAGAAGACTGTGGAAGCTCTTGGAAGAGCAAGGAAAGGTGGCGGGCCGACACTAATTGAATGTAAGACTTACCGTTGGAGAGGCCATTCAAGGTTAAAGGATCATGAATGTAAATTATATTCTCCTAATGAGATTGATGAATGGAAGAAGAGAGATCCGATCGAATCATTTAAGCAGCAAAATATCTTGGATGAGGATATGATAAAAAAGATTGATGCTGATGTTGAGAGAGAGATTGAAGAGTCAGTAAAATTCGCTGTAGAAAGTCCATATCCTGAGCCTCATGAGGCTCTTGAGGATGTTTATGCGTAGGAGGAAATCTCATGAAAGAGATTATGTATCTTGAAGCTTTGAAAGAGGCTTTAACAGAGGAGATGGATAGGGATACAAATGTCTTTATTCTTGGAGAAGATGTTGGTCCGTATGGAGGAGCTTTCAAAGTTACTCAAAATCTCCTAGAGAAGTACGGCGCTTCGAGGATTATCGATACTCCAATATCTGAGGCTTCTATAGTTGGTTCAGCGATAGGAGCAGCGCTTACTGGAATGAGGCCTATTGTAGAAATTATGTTTGGTGATTTAACTACATTAGCTATGGATCAGATATGTAATCAAGCTGCGAAGATTCATTATATGTTTGGGGGTCAAGGTAAGTGTTCGATGGTTCTAAGAACTCCATTCGGAGCAGGCCTCAATATAGCCGAGCATCACTCTCAATCATTAGAGGCATGGTTTGCACATACTCCAGGTCTAAAGGTTGTCGCGCCCTCAACTCCATATGATGCGAAAGGACTCTTAAAGTCTGCAATAAGAGAAGATAATCCTGTAATATTCTGTGAGCATAAACAACTCTATCGAATAAAAGGATCTATACCCGAGGAGGAGTATCTGGTTCCAATTGGTGAAGCTGATGTTAAGAGAGGGGGAAGTGACCTCACAATTATAGCTACAATGTGGATGGTTCAAAAATCATTAAAAGCCGCAGAGAAGTTAGCAGAAGATGGAATAGATGTTGAAGTAGTAGATTTACGAACATTAAATCCGATAGATAAGAAGACTATTGTCGAATCAATCATGAAGACGCATAAAGCCTTAACCATAAGTGAAGACACTAAAACTGTTGGTATGACTGCTGAGATCTCGGCTATCATAATGGAAGAAGCGTTCGATTATTTAGATGCTCCGGTGATGCGTCTAGCTGAACCAGACACTCCTATACCATTCAGTCCGCCTCTTGAAAATTATGTCATCCCAAATGAGGAACTAATTATTAAAACAGTGAAAGAAATTATTGGAAATTAAGGAGGGATGATTAAAGTTGGTTACCCAAGTTAAAATGCCTAAATCAAGTTTAACAATGGAAGAAGGAACCATTTTAAAGTGGTATAAGAATGAAGGAGAAGAGATTAAGAAAGGAGAACCTCTTGTGCAGATAATGGAGGAGAAATCAACAATTGACTTAGAAGCCACCTCCTCAGGAATCGTAAAAAAACTATATTATAAAGAACAGGAAGATGTATCCGTAGGAAAAATCATCGCGGTCATAGGCTTACCTGATGAAGAAATACCGACAGTTGAAGAAGAATCTACGAAAGAAGAGCAAGTTATTTCTGCTTCTACACTCGAAGTTACTAAACCAACAATTGTTACAGGAATAGTAAAAGCATCACCATTAGCGAAGAAGATCGCAAAAGAGCAGGGAATAGATCTAAGTTTAATTAAGGGAACGGGTCCAGGAGGTAGAATAACAGAGACCGATGTTAACAACTTTAAACGCAAAAAAGAGGTCCCTAGTGACACCGAAAAAAAAGTGAAAGATACGATACCATTAACGGGTTTCAGAAAAATTATTGCTGATAGAATGAATCTGAGCGCAAAGACACATCCACGAATAACAATATTTATGGATATTGACTTTACAGAAGTGAAGAAGTTTAGAGAGCGAATGAAGATATTAGAAAAACTTGAGGTATCCTATACAAGTATCATCGTTAAAGCAGTTGCTAAAGCACTATCACAGCACTCCATAATAAATTCAAGTATTGAAGGTAATGAAATTAAAATCTTTGAAGATATTAATATTGGTGTGGCAGTTGCAACAGATGTAGGATTAGTGGTTCCAGTTATCCATCAAGCAAATAAAAAGACTTTAATTCAAATAGATAAGGAAGCTAAAGAACTTGTTGATAAGACTAGAAAGAACATTATTGAGAAAGAGTATTTATCACATGGCACCTTTACAATAACAAACTTGGGTATGTTCGATGTTGACACGTTTACTCCATTAATAAACTCTCCTGAATGCGCCATCTTAGGTGTAGGAAAACTCGAAGATAAAGTAGCAATTTATGAAAACCAAGTTATGCCTAGATTCACCTCAACATTTAGTTTATCATTTGATCATAGAATAATCGATGGAGTTCCAGCAGCACGGTTCTTGCAGACAGTTAAGACCATCCTTGAAAGAACAGAATTAAAGTAAGAAGGAATAGGTACCTTCAATGTTATCACTTAAGCTAGCCTGAGATTATTTTTGTGATACTCTCAAAATTTTAAGTTCCATTCTGGTTGAGCATATTTACTGGTGTATAATAAATTACTTTGATCTTGCTCATATGATGTTAAGAGGTCGAGTCTCAGTTTTATGTGATACTCGTTTTGAAATGCTTGTAGAAGCTCATGTTTAATATCTTCTATTTGAATTGGAGTAGATAAGTACTCACTAAGATTGGCGACTTCAGCCCAATTACTTTGCACATATCTACTCTTTTTTCTAACTCTTTCCTTTAAAACTTGATTTAATATATCTATTTTGCTATTTATGAGAAGTGTCCCATGTAATAGGAATGAATGTAATTTACTAGCTGCTGCCATTCCAGAGATCTTTCGATTCTTAATGAAGATACTGTTGTTTCTCTCGAATCTTGCTGTAACTTGTAGATTATGTAGAGCTGTGATTAGCCATTTCGAAAGCTTCTGAAAGTTTACATTTAAATCGTCTTCTATTAATCGATGGGGTTTATGAATAAATATCGAGAAATTTAAGTTTCCAAGATCATGATATACGGCTCCACCACCGGTAAATCTACGAACAACCTTTACTCTTTTTCTCATCGCTGCTTGACGATTTATCTCAAGATCCACTGACTGATAACAGCCAATTATTGAAGAATTTCTATTTCTCCACAATCTTAGAGTATTTGGAGACTCAGCTTTTTCAACAGCTGATAGGATAGCATCCTCCACTGCCATGTTCTCATAAGGATCAGCACTTTCATATTCGATTAAACGCCACACTTCACAACGATTCCTACTTCTGCCTTGAAGCTGCTGATCCATGATCTCTTCAGATCAAGTAAACTAATAGAGATTAATTAATAGTTTACTTTAATATGAACCATAAAAAAAAGTAACTTATTACATTAATCAAAGAAGACGATCGTTGAAAAACTGAAAGTAAACATACTATCGAAATAAAAAATTGCTAGTTATCCTTTGATAGAGATTAAAGCCTTCTCAATAGCGGTACATATTGCCTCTATATCGTTTTTATTATGTGCAGACGTGATTCCATGATGTAAAAGATATTTTGGAAGGCAGTAAATGTTTTGTTCTATCATCTTATTATGAAACTTCATATATATCTCCTCGTTGCAAATGTACGCTGTTCTGTAATCAATAACATCAGTATCTGTAAAATAAACTTGGAATTTGCCTGCCAATCCTTGCATTCTAGCTAGAATTCCATTATCTTCCACAAATTCTTGAAATCTTCTAATCATTTTGTGAATAGATTCATGTAAATACTTTTGTATATCACCTCGACGTAGAATCTCAAGTGATGCCAAGGCTGCAGCTACTGCCAATTGATTAGCGTTATAGGTTCCTCCATATACTACTTTATGTGAAGTTGGGTCAATCACTTTCATAATATCTTCTTTACCAACAACAGCAGCAAGTGGAAATCCATTTGCCATCGCTTTTGCAAACGTTGTTATGTCTGGAGTTACTCCATAGTATTCTTGAGCTCCTCCTGGGGCGAGTCTGAAACCGGTAATAACCTCATCAAAGATCAGAGGAATATCTAACTTTTCAGTAATCTCCCGAATTGATTGAAGGTACCCATCTTGGGGCAGAGCGCACCCAATATTGAACATCACAGGTTCCATAATCAACGCAGCAATCTCATTTTGATACTGTTTAAGTACCTTCTCAGCTGCCTCTGTATCATTGAATGGAATAACTAATGTGCTGGATAACACATTCTTTCGAAGGCCACTCGATTCAGGAATAGGGATCGGAGAAGATGGAGGGCCAGCTACTGTTGTGTCAGGATGCCAACTAACGAGTACATCATCATACCATCCATCATAGCAACCTTCAACTTTCACTATTCGATCTCTTCCAGTATATCCTCGTGAGATCATGATACTTCGAGCAATCGCTTCAGTACCCGAGTTGCAGAATCTTACTACATCAGCTGAGGGGACCATCTCCGATAACATCTGTGCCGTAACAACATTCAGTTCGGTTTCAACACCAACAGTTAAACCTGTTTCTAGTTGCTCTCGTACTTTTTGAACAACTTTAGGATGCCTATGTCCTAATATACAGGCTCCGAAATTGGTTACACAATCAATATACTCCGTTCCATCAACATCCCACAGTTTAGATCCATCAGCTTTCACAAAGTAGAGAGGAGGATACCTAATGTTTGAGTGGATACCCCCCATAGTAAACTTATTTGACTGTTGTAACAGTTCTCGAGACTTTGATAATTTTCTCAAAACAATTATCACCTAATTAAATAGTCACCATTAATTCTAACTATTAGTTAATTATTTTAATGCCTCTTTAAAGGCTTATGAAATCCATTATCCCAATATTTTAGTTTCCTAAAAGGTTCGATTACTTCGACAACAAGCATGGAATCACACTTTACTTAATATATAAGAAAATATTTTATATGACTTTACTTCTAAAGACTGATTTATTTATGTGTTTCCAGTAAAATTGAAGTGAAATCACGATAAATAATAGAAAAATATTATAGAATTTTATCGTAGGTGTGAGCTCGCTAGTAATGATTCAGTTTTATCTATGTAGATAGTCTCGATATTTTAACGCGATATAAAACATAAACTTCGTTACATCCGGAGTTATATGTGGGTAGATTTTAACTCCATTAGAACCGAAAATGTATCCGTTACCCTGTGCAGCAATCGGGAACATTCCTTAACCTGTTTCTAGCTAGCTTCAAGTTAGAGGATTATCGTTTCAATACCTAGCCACTTTGAGAATTCTGTTAGTTGTTCACGAATATCACCATAAGCTATTGCGAAGTGGTTTTCTATACCTTTTTCAAATAGAATATTATTGATTTCTTCAACTGACTCATCGAATCGTATCTTCATTACGGTTCCTAAAGGAATGTCATCCATTTTGATTGATTCTCCTCCTGCAGCAAACATGATATACCCATTCTCTCGTTCACTAATCCGTGTGAAGGTGACTTTTCCCCTTTTACACAAAATGTTTCGAGTTAAGCCGATAGGAGAGTCTTTTGAGAGTACTGAATGTTGATCATACGTTACTTGTGCTGGATCTTCAGCTAAGCAAGCTGGACCATTACCGCAATGCCAAGCTACCCCCGTATTCGATTTCTCGTCTAATGCTATTAAATCAGCGAAGAATGGAGGCACCTTAGTTAGGTAGTATTCGATTAGCATAGTTAATGTTCCAATCATATCACCTTCACATGAAGCAAGCAATGCATTGTCGGTGAGGTGCCCAAGGACTGAACAGGGAGCAAGCCGAAATTCATCAAAGAATTCAGGGAAACATTTGATTGCAAGTCCTTGAATACTATATTTTTCGCATAGGTTCTTAACTGAGTGATAGATCTTCGCTGCATTAGTGAAGTCTTCATCCTTTACATTCACAATGTTTCCTGCTTTGCTTTTCGTTGTTTCAATCTCCTTATCGATTGTAGATGGAGTAATTTTTTTCGATTCTGCATAAACTTCTGAGATATCGATGTGCTGTACATCGACACCAAACGTGCGACGAAGCAGCATTTCATCAAAGGATACGTGAAAGAATCCAGGAGACTGATATCCGATGAGTCCAAGCTTATCTTCTCGTAATTTTGAGATGATACCAGCTGCAAGTATCGAATTCTCTAATTTCTTCATGAATTCATGGTTATCAGGTGATCCATGCATATGGATATAGTTTATGTTGAGTCTTCGATATGCTGAAGTGATAATCATTGCGCCACATAGACTATTAGCAAGAAGTGGTTTTTCATGGAGTAGTTGTTCTGGAAGCGACCATACTAATATGGGTACCTGTGCATTTTTACCAAGAATGGTAGCTAAAATTCCTAAATCACAGTTTATTCCCTGAACTAATTGGAGATCAACATTTTCTTTGATAAACATGGCTGATGCTTTTTTCGCATCATTTTCTGTCATTATGACATCTGATGGTGTTATGAGTTGAAT
>CAZAXO010000030.1:0-15843 GCA_964489085.1 uncultured Candidatus Bathyarchaeia archaeon | reverse complement strand
GGTATCAATTGATCGTAACATTCTTATGATTTTATTGAGATTTTCACATAATCTAATCGTTAGGATATGAGTTATAATTGTTGAAGTCGTTAATTCAACTACCAAATTATCTAGTTTAGTGCGTTTTAACTTTTTTTCTAACTCATTTAGGAAAAGTCCTGAAATGACTATTTTAGGAAACGGTGATGAATCCCATCTCCAGAAATATTTTACTTGCTTATTCGCTAATTCAACAACTAGTCTTGGTTCAAGTGATAATAGTATAATTTCAAGGGATGTAAAAGGTATAAGACAGAAACGTTTAATCAATTCATTTACTGTAAAGTTCTTTCCATCAGACAATTGATTATTCGTCTTTTTACGTGGTAGAATAGCATATATTTTATCTGGCTGTCTAACTCCAAGATCTACAAGTATCCCTTGTTTTGAGCTCCCTACGATAACTCCTTTTAACATTTGTAATCGTTTAAGTTGTCCAAGATTTCTATGAGCTTCACCGAAGATTTTCTTTAACTGGTGTGTAAAGATCTCCTTGTCTTCTCCACTATAAGTAACTTCTAGTATTCCTGGTAATAATTTGATATCCTCTATTTGTATATATAAGTCAGCAGCATAATTGTGTAGTAGTTGAGAGATTAACTTCACATTTTTCTCATCCAACTGATACAAACTACTTAAAAAAGATGCTTTCAACTTTTTCCACTAGTTATGTTAAGCATTTCTTGATGCAATTCCCTAAAACGAGATATCGCTGGGTGGTTGGGACCTAGTTTCTCTATAAATTCTTCTAATGCTTTCTGAGCATCTATTTTTTTCGAGCCCTTCGCAAGTGTATCAGCATAGCATACAATCTTCTCCTCAATTGTCTTAGGAATAAAATCTTTTTCAGGTAATCCCAGCGCAGCTGCTTCGGTTTTAGGTATACCTGCTCCTATATGATTTTCAATAATTTTAGCAATTTTTTCGTCCAAGTGTAACGATCGTGCCATTTCTGCTCCAATAACGCCATGATCAATTTGATGAGTGATTGCTCGACCCATATCATGGAGCAAAGCACCAACTTCAACTAATCTCATCTCAACAGGATGCCCATTTTCAATAATTTTTACTGCAAGATTCACAGCGTTAGCATAGACTTTTTTGCTATGAAGTATCACTTGAATGGGACATCCGATCTGTTGGAGAAGTCGCATGGCCTCGCTTGTTTTAAGAATTTCCTTCACCAAGTTCTTTCTTTAATTCTTGAACTCTTTTTTCTAAGAAGAGTACAACTTCATTATTCGGTACACTATCAAAGGGATTACCACAGTTACTGCAAGTAAAAGCTGTCTCCATTGCCTCTTCAAATGTTAATCTCTGTGATGGACATTCTTTACATTCGAAGAATTGATGTTCCTTCTCATACTCTAGTCTCATTTTAATCCTTTCAAATATCCTCATTTTAATACTCTTAATAAACGCTTCAAGCTGCTCAGAATGTAGCTTCCAATAGAAGATATACCAGTTCGAATTTGGATCTCTCACCCTATTTGAGGACACTAAGGAATGATCATATAATTTATACAATATTTTTCTGATATCATTTAATTTAGCACCTGATTCTGTAGCTATCATATCATCAGTTGCTTCACCTAGCTTTAATAGTAGTTTAATTACGGTAACAGCTTCTTCACCGCCGAAGAAAGGCGCGACCTTAATAAGCTCTTCTTCCTGTATCGACATAACATTCAACTTTTCGTTCTACTATATAATTATATTCTCCGCTATAAAAACCACTAGTATTTAAAATCAAGGTTCACTATCATTTCGATCGATCGACAAGTGATGTCTTCTTCTTTTTATCAGTAGTTTGTATTTTAGATGATATGAGGAGTTGTTTACCCCGTTTTGAGGAAATCGCTTTGAATTCAGCGTTTTTAAACATATGAGTTATCTTTTGCTCTCTCAATAGTCTATCTAAGAAAACGGCAATAGCTGCTACCTCTGAATGAGGTTGATGCCCAATGGCAATATTAAAGTCACAGATGTTGGATGAAAAAAAGGATCTCGGCACTTTCTGACTTCCAACGAGTACTAGCACATCTCCTCTTTTTTGTCGTATCTGTGCTAATAACTTTTCATTACATTTCATACCATACATTGTTAAATGGACTACAGAGCCTCCACTGTTTCGCCACTCTTTGATTTTTTCTTTCCATGGTACACCCATCTCAAAGCTAAATGAGCCTCCCCACTTCGAGACAACCTTTTCTATAGATTTCTTAACTTGATTATCCGTAACATCAGAGAGAATAAATCCTTTAGCACCAAAGGCGCGAGCAGTCAATGCTACGTGAGTGGTAACTCGAAAGTCTCGAGGACGATGCCCCCATCTAAGAACATAAGCATTATCCATAGTCGTCTGCTCTATCTCATTGATAAGAATATTCATTTTTTCTTTTTTATATGAGCAATATCACCTAGGGTTGGCTCAATCTTCTCATTTTTATACGGAGGAGCTTCGATAACAGTATTTTGAGTAATCAATTTTATCTTCAATGTCTGTTCTAACTTTCTGCATAATGACAAATCTGGATTCAGTTTACCCTGCTCCAATTTCTGAAGGACGGAAAGTTTCTCATTTATCTGAAGTGCTAACTCCTTTTTAGTCATATTAAGTTTCTTTCTTCCCTCTCGGATCAATTGAGGAAACTCCCCAACAACTTCCTCCTCAGGTATTCTTATCGATGTTTGTTTCTTACTGATTGTCCTCTTAATAGGTGTTAGAGATTGTTTTTGAACCGAGGGTTTCCTGTCAGGACCAACATATGGGACTCCATAATCTTTACATTGTTCACAAACAAGAAGAGGTGTCCCCTCCATCTCTATTTGATATCTCTTACCATAGAAAGATTGACCACAAATCTCACAATTCAAGTATCTTATCTCCTACTACTTACTCTTCGAATTCTTGTGCAGAAAAATTTAGGTTAATTAGTTATTCCTAATTTATATATATTAATGGACAGATAAAAATTTATGCTGAGACGTGAAACACTTTTTATGAATAATCTATTAAAATCAGCACCATCTAACTATGAATTACGTAAATTACGAATGATCGCTGATTATCAAATCTGTAAAGGTGCAGGAAAAGTGTTATTTCCACAAGAGGAAATAGAAGTAACTCATTCAAAAAAAACTCGTCGAATAAGGCATATCTATCTCAATAACCAATTGATAGCAACGCTCAGACCTAAAGATGGAGTATTTGCCTTAACTCCATTCGGGGGAGCCTTGCTTTTAAATGGAATTCCTTTTATTAATTTGCCTATAATTGTTGCACAAAATCAAATCGCTTCATATATTAGGGAAGGGAGGAGCTTATTCTGCAAACATGTTGTAAGCATTTCCTCTGAGATACGAGCAGGCGATGAAGTATTAATTACTGATGAAGACTATAATCTCATAGCTGTTGGTAGAGCTTATCTATGCGCTGATGAGATAAAAAATTTTACTACTGGTATGGCTGTTAAAATTCGATATGGCGTATCAGGTAATTCTCTAAAAAATTGATAACACTCAAAAAATATTTAATTATTCACGATATTTCTTTTACTATAAAAAAGATTAATATGATATATATAATATCACCAACAAGATTGAAATACTGTAACATATAATGATTTATCTGTGATAGGTGAAGTTCTTGAAACGATTAAAGGTACCTAGTGGTAAAGGGTTCCCTGGAGGACGTGATACTCTCCGGTTAATGAAAAAAATGGGAGTTAACCTTGAAGGATTTGATGATGTAACAGAAGTTATTATTAAACGTGAAGTCACTGACGTAGTAATTAAGAAACCTGAAGTATCATTAATGAAGGTTGGAGGCCAACAAATATTCCAGATAACCGGTCAAGTTTCTGAGGTTCCTGTTGACGCTTCAGACTTTACAGAAGATGATATTCAGATTGTAGCTGAGCAAGCTAAGACAACTCATGAGGAAGCAAAAAATGCATTATCGATAACAGAAGGAGATTTAGCAAAAGCAATACTTCATTTGCAATCACAGAAAAACAAATAATATTCTGTTTCCTCTCTTCACCATTTTTTTTAATTTACTCTCTAACAGAATACAGAATTTTTTTTTATTATACATAAATACTTTTTAATAGTGAATAATTTACTTTTCACTATTCATAATGGTTAGGATCAGTCTACAATGTATCTAATAGGTGAAGCAATGTTAGGAAAAGGTGCTGAGGCTGCTCATATCAACCTTCTCATTGGTGACCGTGACAGTGTAGTAGGATCAGCGATTACTCAAGGTATTCTACGTGGTAAAACGAGAGATCTTCCTTTTCCCGCTTCCATTCGAGCTAATCTCTTAATTAAACCTATTACGTTCATCATCCCGAAACTTGATATCAACAACACTCCTCCAAAAGTAACAATGTATGAAGTTATTGAGCATGCAATTGGTAAAGCAATAGCTGATGCTGTAGAGGAACAGGTTATCTCTTCATCTCTTCTTGATAAATGGGTGGTTCTCTGTAGTATCTACCTAGATCCAAAAGCAGAAGATGGAAGGAAGCTCTACGCATATCATTACTCAGCTGTTAAACTAGCTTTACAAAGAGCATTTACCGCTTATCCTCCATTAAGTAAAATCTTATATGAAAAGAATCGTGCACGTAACCCATTAATGGACTTTCGTCATCCTCAACTTTGGAGACCACCATACTTACAAATAGCTCTCGATAATCCATCAATCGAATCTGCAATTAATGTTTTACATGAGCTCCCTCAAAGTGATGGAATAATCCTTGAAGCAGGGACACCATTAATTAAAAGTTGCGGGTTAAATGCTATACGGCAACTGCGATCTTTTGTGAAGAATCTATTCCTTATTGCAGATTTGAAAACATTAGATGATTGTTGTCTTGAAGTTGATAAAGCTATGGAGGCTGGCGCAGATGGTGCTGTTGTATCCGGATTAGCTTCATCAGATCAAGTTGAAGAATTTATTCTCGAAGCAAAGCGAGTTGCCTTATATTCAATAGTAGATATGATGGCGGTATCTGCACCTTCTACATTATTGAGTAAATTGAAGGTTCTTCCTCACGTTGTGATTCTTCATCGGGGAATAGACCAAGAAGGAACAACAAGAACTCGGTGGGATCTTGTTAAAAATATAAAGAGGAAATACCCTCACCTTCTCATTGCAGTAGCAGGTGGAATTACTCCTAATGATGTATCCACAGCATTACAGTCAGGAGCAGACATCATAATTGTTGGTAGATATATAACTCAAGCTCGTGATATTCGACGAGCAACATTAGAATTTACCCAAGTATTAGGAGAAGATATCGATCTCCATCGGATTCACGTAGAATAAATTAGAATTATTCTGTTAATAACTCTACAAACCACTCATGATATTCATGGATCTTTGAGGCAACTACCGAATATTTACCGCCAATTTTTAGATGTAAGGGATTCCCTTTAACGTCAGAAAGAATGCCTCCCGCTTCTTCCAGAATTAACTTTCCTGCTGCTATGTCTAGTAATCTAATTTTTCGACGTATATCGATCACCCCATCAAGCTTTGATGTAGTAACATAAGCTAGTTCCAGTGCAATACTTCCGTAAGCTCGAATATTACAATATTTATGAATTTTATCGAGATTTCGCTTACTTTTTTCACCATAAGCATATACGCTGATAAGAGGCTTTACATCCTCAAGTTTCTTATGTTCTAATATTTTTTCTCCATTTAGATAGGCTCCATATCCTTTATCCGCGTAATAGAGGTCTCCATTACTTAGATCTTTAACTATTCCAGTCTGTAGATGAAGCGTTTCACTATCCTTTTGGAGAGAAGCTAATGCTATAGAAATACTTGAGAATGGTATTGATCGAATAAAATTGGTAGATCCATCCAATGGATCTAGTATTATCACCTTTTCTGATAGTGAACCTACTTGTTGTGGAGGCGATTCTTCACTTATTAAGTAGCCATTGAATTTTTCTTTTCGTAGAAAATCAATCGCTGCGTCTTCAGCTATTCTATCTATTTTCCTTGTTACGTCTGAGTCGGTGATTCCAACGATATCGGATATATCGGGCTTATTTTCCTCTCTCTGAATGGCTTTTCTAATAGTCTCTACTAATGCTATTAGAAAATCTACTGATTCCGTTTTCAAAGTAACTTACCTTTTCAACATCAATGTTTATGTTTTCAATACTCAAAAACTTAATGTATTCTTTAAACTAAACTAGAAATTGATTGATGGTGTTATTCAATGGTGTGGACACTATGGATAACTGGTTTACCTGGCTCGGGGAAATCAACAATTACTACTACTCTATCTAAAATTCTTCGTCGACATGGATTCCTCTTCGATATACTTGGAATAGATGAGTTACGTCGAATAATTACACCTCAACCTACTTATAATGAAGAAGAACGAGAAATGACCTATTCAGCGTTAGTCTATTCAGCCCTTAAGCTAACTAGAAATCGCATAAATGTGATAATAGATGCAACTGGAAATCGTACAAAATATCGTGAAAAAGCCCGTTCACTTCTCTCTCCCTTTATAGAAGTCTATGTTCGATGCCCACTTAATGTGTGCATCGAGCGTGAACAATCTAGAATAGCAAGACATTATGCGCCAGAGAACATCTATGCTAAAGCTGAGAAAGAACATAATACCGTTCCAGGAATAGGAGTACCCTATGAAGAACCTTTGAAACCTGATATTATCATAGATTCTTCAAAGGAAAATCCTTCAAAATCAGCGAAAATAATATTCTCATTCATAAAACGGAATTATGGTAATGATTGATGAAGTGATAAAAATGATACGTATAGAATCAAATAAAAAAGAAGTTAAAAATTATTTACAAACTCTCTTCAAAGAATCTATCAAGCTAAGTAAAATATCAAAAATAGGTAAAACCAATATGAGTACAGATTTTAAAGGATTTGGTTACGGAGCTCCTTATCTCATCGAATTTGATATAAATGGACAACATCAAAAGATTGTTTTAAGCACAATGAAAGGAGATGAATTCGGTCATGAGTTTTCATGGGATAGAGCCCATTCTCTATTGATGGCTCACTCTACTTTCAATAAGATGCCTCACCACGTAGAGTCTCTAGATGTTGGATTTTTTGGAGATGATGGATCTATAACCTCAATCGGACATTTTCAAGAAATGTTTCAAGTCACCAAGTTTATTGAAGGAACAGAGTATTGGCGAGATTTAGAGAGAATAACAAATACTAATAGAATAACTAAATTAGATATACAACGTTGTACGACACTAGCACATTATCTTTCAACTATCCATTCAAAGAAATATAATGCTCCAGGTCTTTACACAAGACGAATACGTGAGTTAATCAGCCATGGTGAATGTATAATGGGGATAATAGATAGTTATCCTAAGAAAAGTTCAATATCAAAGAGAGAGCTTCAGCATATTGAACATAAATGCCTTGATTGGCGGTGGATACTAAAAGAACGATGCTCTCGTCTATCTCAGGTACATGGTGATTTTCATCCTTGGAATATCCTATTCCATAAAGGTGTTAACTTTACTGTTTTAGATAGGAGTAGAGGTGAATGGGGTGAACCTGCCGATGACTTGGCCGCATTAACAATTAATTATATATTCTTCTCATTGAGACGATATGGCCGGATTGAAGAATCATTCAAAGAACTTCTCACATCTTTCATTTCTACCTATATAGATAACAGTAAGGATGAAGAACTTTTCAAGATAATTCAACCTTTCTATGCGTGGAGAGCTCTCGTATTAGCAAATCCTATATGGTATCCTGATCTTAAAGATATTGTAAGAAATAAATTAATACAATTTATTTTTAATATACTTGACCTACCAGAAGTTGGGATAGATGAACTCTTAGCATTAGCTAGCTAGTTTCTATGTAAAAGCTAATTGAAAGTAAATTATATATAGAGGATTCAATATTTCTGCGTAGAGATAATCATGTATATCCATTCTATGACTACTAATAAATCAATTGATGATCTTCAATCAAATCGAAATACAAAGGATATTACCACGAAGATAAGTTTAGTACTTTTAATTGCTCTTATTCTAACATCAAGCTTCTTAGCTTTTATATACATAGATCTCCGCCAAGATTATCAACGACTACAGACTAGATATGATGCAATTCAAGACTCCTTCGGCGAAATTGAAAGGAGATTGAACTTTATAGAAGCATTATCAAATACTGAGGTCCCATCTTCAGACTCTGATGTTTCATCAGTTATCTATGAACTAGTTGAACCATCCGTTGTAGAAGTTACGGTGACTTTTAGCTCCCTTTCAGGGTCTCCAACTTATGGTTCAGGATCCGGTTTTGTTTATAGTGGTGAAGGATACATAATAACTAATTATCATGTTATAGCTGAAGCAGACACTATCGAAGTAACTTTTCTAGATGGTGAAACAATTCGCGCAACCTTAATAGGTCAGGATCAATATAGCGACTTGGCTGTATTAAAGGTTGAACCTCACAAAATATTAACTCCTGTGACTCTTGGCGATTCACTAGAATTACTTGTAGGTGAAACAGTTTTAGCTATAGGAAATCCATTTGGTTTAAGTGGCTCAATGACAAAAGGAGTTATAAGCCAACTTCAGAGGAGTCTTCAAGCACCCGGTAACTACCGTATAGTAGGCGTAATACAAGTTGATGCAGCAATTAATCCAGGTAATTCGGGTGGTCCACTGATAAATATGAGAGGAGAAGTAGTTGGAGTAAATACCGCTATCGCATCTTCAACAGGTGAATTTGCAGGCATAGGATTCGCCATACCTTCAGCTTTAGTAGTGAAAGTCGTTCCTGCCTTAATTGAACAAGGATATTATCCCCATCCATGGCTTGGCATTTCAGGTTTAGATGTAATATCAGGAATAGCTGAAGCTATGAATCTGCCTAGTACAACTGGATTCTTATTAACTGATATTATTGACGGAGGACCAGCAGATAAAGCAGGACTTCAAGGAGGATACTATTCAGCATCAATTGAAGGTGTGACGATAGCTCTTGGGGGAGATGTTATCATAGGTGTAGATCAAATTCAAGTAAGGAAGCTTTTAGATTTATCTATCTATATCGAATATCAAAAGACAGTAGGAGATACAGTGAGTCTAACAATTCTTCGAGAAGGTGATAAGTTAGAGATACCCATTACTTTAAGTGAGCGTCCTCCTCCATAACCTATCAGTAAAATCCCTAAACAAATACTTTTTTGGACGATAGTCACATGTTGAGGAATATAGGTATTGCCCTTAAGTACGTTTATTCACACTTTTTAAGTCATAAACCCATTATTTTAACTCATTCTGTTACTTCTAGATGCAATTGTAAATGCAAGATTTGCGATCTATGGAAGAAACATAAGAATATTATTGAATTGAATACCCCTGAAATTTTTCAAATGTTAGATGAAGCGAAGAAACTGAATTTTGTGTCGTATATCGCTTTTGGTGGTGAACCATTATTAAGACCAGACATTTATAAGATTCTCCATTATGCACATACTCTAGGTCTTTATACTATTATCATTACAAATGGAATTAATCTTCCCGAAAAAGTGCAGAAGATTAAAAGAGTTGTTGACTTTACGTTTGTTTCTCTTGATTATGATTCTGAGTATCATGATGAACTACGAGGGATAAATGGAGTATTTGAAAATGTTGTTGAAGGTATAAAGCGCTTAAGAAAGGCGAATAGAAGGGTTGCAATAAATTGTGTTCTCAGCAAACTCAATTTGGACGCTGTGAGTAACATGGTTCAGTTTGCACATAGACATGATGTTAAAATAGCATTCGATCTTATGGAGGTATTCCAGGGAAGTAACGAAAAATATGCATTATCGATTAGCGATAGTCAACGTTTATTCTATGAAATTCGTAAATTCAAAGAAAAGGGGTATCCTATCCTCAATTCAAATGAATATCTAGAAAATTTGTATAATTCAGGTTATAGTTGTAAACAACCACAAGTATTTATCAGAGTATCCGAAGAAGGTAAAATTAAACCATTTTGGTGTCAAAGAACAGATAGAGTGCTTGGGGATCTACGTAAACAGAGTTTGAATCAAGTGCTTTCTTCATCTTCTTACAATGACTTTGCAAGAATTACAAAGGGATGTAGTCTCTGTCATAATTCGTGTACAGTAGAGACATCAATTTTTTATGAAAAAAAGCGTTTTGTCTCTAACTTCTGTAGGCCTAATAATCCATACCTCAAATTCATATTAGACTATGCGATTTAAAATTTTTCAATCGATTTACTCAGTAACTATCCAATTCGTCTTTAGTAGCATCTTTAAACAAATTTAAATAATGATAGTATATCGTAAAGGTATGATTTTACTATATAAAATTTTCAATAGAATTATATCGAATTTTGCTAAACGTATAACTACTAGATGCGTTGAATGTGGAGAATCTGTTCTTGAAAAAGTAATACGATCAGTAAATGGAGAAAAAAGTAAAAGATGTAAAAGATGCTTTTTTCTCTTTTATTATACTAGAGGATTGGAACGTTTATTACGATCTTTAAAAATAACTCTAGATCAATCTAATTTAGAGCCAACAGTAAAAACTGGATATGATTTATCTACAGTAATTAAAGGCGCTCATGCAATTTATGAAGGCGTAGCTAAATTTGGGTATATACACCCATATACTGCTAGCATACCTTTATCGGTTATTCTTGAGTTTACGAGACTTTGTAATTTAAAATGCCCACATTGTTATATGAATACTTATCATCTTAAATCAAAAATAAATTTAGGTTATGAATTAACTAGTGACGAATGGCTTAATTGTGTTAATCGTCTTAGCGAAGCTGGTGTAGTTTCAGTTACCTTTTCTGGAGGAGAAGCTATTTTAAGAGATGATTTTTTTAAAGTTGCAGAATATGCTTCTCATAAAGGTCTTAATACCGCATTAGCAACGAATGGGACATTACTAAATGCAGAGGTTGCAAAGAAGTTACACAAAATAGGTATTACTTATGTTGCTATCAGTCTTTATAGTGCAAAAAAAGATTTAAATGATGCAATTAGAGGTCAAGGATCCTTTGAATGTTCAATTAACGCTGCAAAGTATTGCTTAAAAGAAGGAATTACTGTTGAGTTAGCTCTAACTCTTTTACAGAGTGTCAAAGATGAAATTGATGAATTTCTATCATTAGCAAAAAATGTAGGTGTTGATGTCGCTGCTTTTCTCAATTTTATACCTTTAGGTAATGCTGATAAAAGTCTAGATTTAACTCCTTCTGAGAGAGAAGAAGCTCTCCGAGCGATAAATAAGAAACGACAAGAGTATGACAGATTCTTTAAAAAAATAGTAGTTCTACAAGCTACTCATATTGCACGGGTAAGTTATGATATGGCAGAAGATAAGGAAAAATTTGAATTGCAACAAATAGGATTTACAAAGTTCCTAAAGCCTGGGAGAAGTAAGTACCTAAAACAAGTTGGTGGATGTGCAGCTGGTCGATTTATGGCAGCAATAACCTCCGGGGGAGATATACTACCATGCCCTTTTTTACGGATAAGCGTAGGAAATATTGTAAAAGATAACTTCAGTGATGTTTGGATAAATAATAAGATTTTAAATAAACTTAGAGATCGGAGAAATTGGAAAGGAAATTGTGGGAAATGCGATTATAATATTGTTTGTGGTGGATGTAGAGCAAGAGCTTATACTTACTTAATTGATTTTTTGGAATCTGATCCCGGTTGCCTATTAAATAGTTAGTTAAGATTTAATACTTTATATTAAAACAAGCAAGTGTCTGTAATCAGTTAGAAACAAGAGTATAGTATACTATTTTTTTGAATTCAGCTAAAGAAATTTAAAATAATTCTATTGTTGATGCAGGTTTAGTGGTTATCTCATAGCATACAAACTTTATTTGGTCAAATGATTCCATGATTCTTTTTCCTAGGTCAGATATATGTTTAAATTTGACTTTACTAGGTACAGCTGTCATGAAATCCATGGTATCTATGGATCGTATTACTAAGCCATATCCCTTGGAATTTGTTATATCACCTTGTAAGTGAATCAATACACGACAAATATCTGGAAGAGCACCAGTTACTTCACTCTGCATTTTCAGATAAGTAATCCACGGCTGAGTATCTAAGAAAAATGAAGACTCTGAAATAGATATGAGGATAGGATACCCTATGACTCTTTCATCTCCTTTAACTCCAACAGCTTTATCTCCCAGTTTATAGGCATTTACTTCCTTTTGAAAATATTTTGAAGCAATCTCTAAAGCCTTAGGTGATTGCGATATAACTTTACCTGTTAGTAAGATTGGAAAATATTGAGAAGGATTATACTGAGATAATTCCTTTTCTACTATAGTCGTTATCTCTTGTAATAATGTGAGCTTTTCAGAAGTTATTTCTTCAGATATTCTACAACTTAAACCAGGTCCTGGAAAAGGTTGTCTTTCAGTCAGCTCTGGAGGTAATCCTAGTTCTCTAGCTAATATCCTCACTTGATACTTAAATAAATTTGAGAGAGGTTCAAGTAATTTAAGCTTCATTCCCTTTGGTAATCCCGCTACATTATGATGAATCTTGATTAAACCTCCATGACCTTCATTACTTTGCTTCTCAGCTTCACCTCGAGTGCTTTCGATCACATCAGGAGCAATTGTACCTTGAATAAGCCATGTAGCATCTATTTGTTTAGCAACTTTCTCAAATTCATCAATAAATAGTCTACCCATCAAGAGCCTTTTCTCATCAGATTGATTTATCTTTTTGAGAGCAGTAAGAAATCGTTCCTCAGAATTTACTAAAAATATCCTCAAACCAATATTTTTAAGAAGTTCAATTACTTGGCGACTTTCATTTTTTCTAAGTAATCCATGATTTATATGAATAGATGTTATATTATTTTTCAATGCTTTGCTAGCAAGTATTGCAGCTGTGGAGGAGTCAATTCCACCGCTCACTGCAATTATTGTATGTTCATTACCTACTTGTTTCTGTATTTTATCAATATTTGCTTCGATAAAATCCTTAACATCCCATGTTCTTTTTGAGCAATCACATAACCTAGCAAAGTTTTCCAGTATAATATGGCCATTAGGTGTATGAGAGACTTCTGGATGAAATTGTAATCCAAAGAAAAGATCTTTTACTTGAAAAGCAGCGATTTTGCTTTCTCGTGAAGATGCAGTAACTTTTGAATGAGAAGGAGTACCTGAGACAACATCTCCATGACTCATCCAACATATTTCTGACTTATTCAATCCTCTAAATAAAACATTTGAAGTGTCTACTCTTATTTCTGAAAAGCCGTATTCCCCAATCTTTCCCTTTCTAACCTCTCCACCTAAGAGATGAGCTAATAATTGATGTCCATAACATAATCCAAGAATAGGTATTTGAAGCTTTAAAATATCAGGATTTGGAGTAGGAGCATTCATATCATAAACCGAGTACGGTCCACCTGAGAAAATGATTCCCTTACAATTATGAAGCTTGGATTGAGAAATGTTGTAAGGAATGATCTCTACATCTACTCCTTTTTCAAGAAGAATTCTTTTTATGTTAAAGACGTATTGTCCACCAAAATCAAAGATGGCAATCTCCAAGTTCCATGATTCTCCTTTTAACTTGCTGATTACATAGGATTCTATATTGCTTTTTGGTAATACAACCATCTAAAATAAATATTCTAAATTATTTTATCATATAATTCATAACCATTTATTCAAGGATGATTATACCTCTTTAATAACTTTTCATTTCTACAAAACATCTTCTATTGATAAACTTTGGCGCCGGGAGTGGGATTCGAACCCACGAGACCCGAAGGGTCATCGGCTCTCTGCCATTTAGCATAGGAGATAGCAAGCCGACGCCATACCACTAGGCGATCCCGGCGCCTTATAAAATATTTTTATCAGTAGATAGATTTAACATTTGAATTTATCGTCGAGGTTTCTCTTTCTTACCTGTGACAAGAGCATTAATATCAATCCCATTTACTTTAAAAACGCGGAATCTAACCCCCGGTAGATCTCCATATGCCTTCCCTTCAGGCCCCCCGATGCCCTCTATGTACACTTCATCATGTTCATCAACCACATTAAGGGCTCCATCGTGGGGGAGAAAGGCGGTTACTAACTTTCCATTTTTTATTAATTGAATTCGTACACATTTACGAATGGCACTGTTTGGTTGTCGACATTCTATACCAACTTTCTCTAAGACGATACCTCTCCCTTGTGGAGCTCCTTCTAATGGATCAACTTTAATATCAAGACCTAGAATTCGACGTTTGTATGGAGCATACTTCCATCGCATTTTTTGACGATTTTTTGAAAGTTTCCTTGCAGCGTTTAAACCTTTAGCTTTATTAGCCATGCAGCTCTCACATTTTCTTGTTTTGAGGTTGAATATCTTTCGTATTATATATTGTTTTTGTGAAGTAGAGTATTCTTCATATACCTAAGAGATTCCTAAAAATCAGTCGAGTTTTAATATAATCTACTTCTCTACAATGAATTATGTTTGGAGGTTTTGAGGGAGGGCATCGTAAATCTGCTTGAGTTCGTCCTAAAGTTAGTTCACCACTTACCTCAACATCGATATATATCTGCTCATTCTTTTTTATTAGATTAGGTTTTGCAGCAAGGATCATAGCAAGAGAATCGTGCATGTAGCAACCATCAACGCCTCTAACTGATCGATAACTGTTAATATAATAATTTAGCAACTTTACGATCATTTTATGAGGATAATTTTTCATATTCTTAAGTATCTTAAGATCTGCAGATGTAATACGGTTTCCATTATTGACTGTTACATCTAAACTAACCAATGTTATAGGAAGTCCTGATTTGAAGATAATTTTAGCAGCTTCTGGATCATGATATATATTAAATTCAGCAGAAGATGTAATGTTTCCCGGAGACCGTATGCAACCCCCCATCACTACGATTCTATTTACATGCTTAAACAGCGTAGGTTCTTTTAAAAAAGCTAATGCTAGATTTGTAAGCGGTCCTCCAGTAACAATTACCAGTTCATCATCTAGGTCGCTACAATTAGATAATATAAAATCAACAGCGTGGATCTTTAATGGTTTTAAATCAGGATCTGAAATAAAAGTTTCTCCTAATCCATCAAAGCCATGTATTTGAACTGATGGTTTACTCTCTCGTAGTAAAGGCTTTCCTGCACCCATAGCCACTGGTATTCCAGGTTTCCCAGCTACTCGTGCTAATATATGTAAAGCATTCTTCGTTGCTTGAGTAGCAGAACAATTGCCAGACACAGTAGTTACTCCGATAAGCTCTATAGTCTCTAGTCTTGTAGCTAAAATAATTGCTATCGCATCGTCTATACCTGGATCACCATCATACAATACCTTCAATATTCCTTCACCTTATCTCTAGCATAGAACATTATTTTTAATCTATTGATAGATTATCACCTACTCCTAAAATAATATAACTCAACCAAATTTGCATTCGAATTAAAACTAATTTACTCTTATACTCTTAATAGTTAGATCATACAATACATCAATTCTTTCATAAAAATCAATACAAATCATAATTTTACTTTTATTAGTAATGTTTTTATTCCTAATTTTTATTTTCTATTAATAAAATTAAACTTTGATAACAATCCAATAGCATTCAATAGTTAATGAATTATCTTAACCAACTACTGAATAACTGTATCATACCTGAAATAGATCAAAAAGAGGAGATCAATTTGGAGAGAAAGCATTTTTATATCATACTTGGAATTGCCTTCCTAGGCC
>CAZAXO010000029.1:0-16309 GCA_964489085.1 uncultured Candidatus Bathyarchaeia archaeon | reverse complement strand
CCACGATATTGGCAAAACTATCGTTGCTTTAATGTTAGAAATTCATGGATTTAAGGTATATGATTTAGGAGTAGATGTATCGACTGGTGAATTCATGAAAAAAGCGGAGGAGTTGAAACCAGATATAATAGGAATGTCTTCGTTGCTCTCAACTACTATGGTAAAGCAACAAGAAGTCATCGAAAATTTAACTAAAAAAGGATTAAAAGACAAAATTAAAGTGATAGTAGGTGGTGCTCCCGTCAATCAGGAGTGGGCAAATGAGATAGGAGCAGATGGATTTGCTCCTGATGCTATTCTAGCAGTAAAAAAGGTTCAAGATTTATTGAGCATCAACAGTTAGGAGAAGTCAAGATGACAGATGGAGTAAGAGGAGGGAAATTAACTCTCCTATCTAATGATCAAATAAAAGAAATGTATTGTGCAACTCTTAATGTTTTAGAAAAGGTGGGAATGCTTTTTGAGTCAGATGATGCCTTAACTGTTTTAAAAAAGGCAGGAGCTATCGTCGACTCTAAAACAAAGGTAGCAAAACTTCCCCCATATCTCGTCGAAGAAGCAGTAGAGAAAGCACCTAAAAGTATAACCTTATGCGGTCGAGACTCGAATTATGATGTAAAATTAGAAGGTAAAAAGGTTTATTCAGGTGGGGCGAGTGGAGGTGTATATATTCAAGATTATGATGGTAATCGTAGAACTAGTACAATGAAAGATCTTAGAGAAATTACGCGATTAGAAGATGCCTTGAATAATGTTCACGTTATGCCAACTGCAGCAGTCCCTCAAGATGTACCGAAAATCGGCTTATATACGAGAGCGTATGAGGCGATGTTAAATAATACAGTAAAACATGTTTTTCATGAAGCAGAAGGAACTATCGATCTTAATGCGCAATTGAAAATGGCCGCCACCGTTGTTGGTAGTGAGGAGGAGCTTCGTCGAAGACCAATCATCTCTTATATTAACTGTATGGTATCCCCACTGAAAGCAAATAAACGACATATTGAAGTTTTAATGGGGTGTGCGAAATCAAGTATCCCCGTATCTATTGAGACCGATCCTCAAATGGGAGGAGTATCTCCAGTGACGATCGTCGGCACCGCTATACAGATAGCAGCAGAGTGGTTAGGGTGTAATACGTTAGCTCAATTTACCCATCCTGGAGCACCGGTTATGTTTGCGCATGCAGGCACTACGATGGATATGCGGGTTCATAGCATAGGGCCATGTGAGGGATCTCCTGAACGAGGATTACTACATATAGCTACTGCTCAATTAACCCAGCATTTTGGTATTCCATCTACCTGTGTAGCTCCTGCAACAGATTCTAAAACCTCTGATATCCAAGCTGGATGGGAAAAAGCCTCCACATTCTTAATACCTGCTTTAGCTGGTATCAACTTGATTTTTTCAGGGATTGGAATGATAGACTCCTGCATTACCGTGAATTATGAACAGTTTATTATCGATAACGAACTAACCGAATATTTATTTCATATTCTCAAAGGAATTACGATTGAAGATCGAACTATAGAAGATTCCTTAGATATAATTAAGAAAGTGGGCCCATTAGGAGGACATTACATCAATCAACTTCATACTAAACAATATATAAGAAAGGAACACTGGATTCCTGAACTTTCAGTGAGAGGAAAATGGGAATCATGGGCTGAAGGAGGAGCTAAAAGCGTAAGAGAATTAGCCAAAGAAAAAGTCAAGAAGATATTAGCTGAACATCAACCACAACCTCTACCCCAAGAGATTCAAGTAATTCTAAAAAAGATAATAAAAGAAGAACTGAAGCATATGTCTAACTAATCGGATAAACATTTCCACGTGATATACCGTGTTATCAACATACCATCGAATTATTGATCAGGACGTACAGACATTAAAAACAATTGTAGGAAATGGAGACGTATTAACGGATAAAACTGACTTGATTTGTTATAGTAGAGATAAATCCATGACTAAACACTCTGATTATTTTAAAAAAATACCTGAAGTTGTCGTCATACCTGAAACTACAGAGGAAATCGTACAAATTTGCACATTTGCGAATTGTAAACTCATCCCCATAACACCAAGAGGCGGAGGTACTGGATTCAGTGGAAATGCGGTCCCCTCCTATGGAGGAATATCGCTTGATATGAAAAAAATGAATAAAATCATTGAAATAGACGAAAAAAACATGATCGTAACCGTTCAATCAGGAATAAATCTTGAGATGCTTAATAATGAATTAAACAAATATGGAGTAATGATAGGGGATGATCCTTGCAGTTTCCCAAGCGCCTCGATCGGTGGTCGAATCAATACAAGTGGAGTAGGATTCCGTATGTTACGATATGGAAATATAATTGATCAAGTCATCGGATTAATCGTTGTACTCCCTAAGGGTGAGGTTATTAAAATTGGAGGAGGGGGGGCTCCTAAAATACGTAAATCCTCAGTTGGATATCCCCTTAGATACTTATTTTTCGGCGCTATGGGAACTTTAGGAGTGATTTCAGAAGTTATATTACGTGTATTCCCAATCCCTGAGAAGATTATTTGCAGATCCTTTAATTACCGCAATATAACTGCAGCTTTCAATGCTGCATATAAAATTGCTAAAATAGGAACGGGAGTATTATCTCTTCTTACTATAACCGATAAGTATAGACTTATGTTAGTTAAAAAAATTGATTCAAAAACTAAGATCGCAGAATATCGACTTTCTTTTGTGATAGAAGGCACCGCTGAGGAAGTTAACGTAATATCTCCTAGGTTATTAAACATATGTATAGAGGAAGGTGGAGATGATCTTGGCCCAGAAGTTGGAAAAGAAGAATTTCAAACACGACATGATTTCGATACAGCTTATCCCGGGATAGGATATACTTCAGGTTTAGGGATAGCTAATTGGCAAGATGAAGAACATGGATTATTACCCACAGAATCTCATGATAAATTGTTTGATGAGTTCATTCGGATTTTTAAAAAATATAACTTTACGGATGATGAAATATTCACTGTGTGCCAATGGGGCTTCATTCCTTATCCATTGGATACTATAGAATGGAGGTTTGATGAGAGAGATGAAGAACGTTGGGAAGATTATGTAAATGTCAGTAGAGAGATGGCTGATGTTGTATTAAAATATGGGGGTACAGTGAGTGCCGCCCATGGATTAGGAATGAGACGTTTAAATAACTATGTGCAGAAAGAACTTGGGTATGGATTTGAACTTATGAAGCAGATTAAGAAGATCTTTGATCCGAATAATATCATGAATCCTGGAAAAATGCGATTAGATTTGGCTTATACATAAAAAGTAAAACTATAAAGAACTCTGCAACATAATTACTAGCAACCTAGGTTTCAAAGGTATTTGCATTTTTCATTTTTAATTGTAGTAGTTATCTATCATTGAATTAAATATGGCTTACCCTTTAACTGCTCCATAAGTTAACCCTCGTATTATGTATCTTTGAGCGATGAATGCTACTCCTAACATAGGTAAAGCTGTTAGGATACATGCTGCGGCAAAAGCTCCCCAATCAGCCTGATAATGCTCAAGTAGAGCTGCTGAAAACACGGGGAGTGTTCTATTCGATTCGCTTGAAAGTATCGCTGCAAGCATGAATTCATTCCAAGAAAGTATTAGACAAAATATGCCTGAAGCTATTAATCCAGCGGTACTTAATGGTAAGAGTATACGCCAGAAAAAACCAAGCCGGGTACATCCATCTACAAGTGAAGCTTCTTCAATTTCACTTGGCAGTTCCATAAAGAAGCCTCGTAAAAGCCAGATTGTAAAAGGTAAATTAAAAATTGTGTGTGCTAAGATGAGTCCAAAAAAAGTATTCTTTAAACCCCATGCTTGAAATATTAGGAAAAGAGGAATAGCTAAAACTATGGGCGGAAACATTCTAAAGCTGAGGAAGTCAAGTGCTAAGCTATCTCTTCCCTTGAATTTGAATCGAGCTAAACCAAAAGCAGCTAATGAGCCGAAAAAGAGGGACAGTGCAGTCGTACCGAAAGCGACAAACATGCTGTTGAAGAGAAAGTTATGTCCACCTTTTTCGATAAGTAGATTATGCCAGCTTTCTAGACTTGGTGTGAAGAACCATACTGGAGGATTTGCCGTTACTTCGATTGGTGGTTTGAATGAAGATATTAACTGCCATACTAGTGGAAACAGAAAAAAGATGATCACAAGAATAGTGATTATATTTATCGCAGCGCTTTCCATTGCTTTTTTGTTTGTAACTGAACTTTTTTTCTTCATCACTATGTTTTTACCTCTGGATTAGTTTGAACAACAACGCACATAAAATCATGATTACAATGAATAAAATTATTGATGCTGCTGCTGCATATGCAACATAACCATGGAAGAATGCTATTCTAAATCCAAAGATACTTACGACATCTGTGGTGTTTTGAGGTCCTCCACGTGTGAGAATAAATATTTTATCAAAATCTCTCAAAGCATCGAGTAACCTAATAAGAACAATCATCATAACGCCATCCTTAATCATGGGCAAGGTCATACGCGTAAATATTTGAAATCTTGAGGCTCCATCGATTGCAGCCGCTTCAAATGGTTCTTTGGGAAGTGATGAAAGCAATGCGATAGTAACAAGAACAACGAAGGGGGTCCACTCCCAAATATCCATGAGTGCCATTGTCGGTAAAGCAGTAATTGGTGAAGTATGCCATTTGATTCCTTCTATGCCGATATAACTTAATAAAATGTTAACTATTCCCCACTTTAAATTTAATATAGCTTTAAACGTAAATCCGATAATGACGGGTGTTACCATCATCGGCATTAAGAATAGTCCTCTCAATAGCCGCTTCCATTTAAGACTCTCACTATAGAATAACACTCCAAGCCCAATTCCTAAAACGAGTTCAATAGAAACTGACATTATCACAAAAAGCGCGGTAACTTGTACTGTATTAAAGAAAAGGGGATCCTGAAACAAATTAATAAAATTTCCTGCGCCTATAAACTGAGGATCAATGTATGCTTTAAGGTAATTCCACTCCATTGTACTCATATATATCGAGTAAATTAAAGGATATATCGAGATAATCATTAATAATGCAAATGCAGGAATTATGAGGAGTACTCCTAAATGTCTTTCAAAAAGATTCAATTTCATCAGTCAAAATTTCTATAAAAAAAGAAAAAAAGGGGTTTTAGTAATATCCAGCCTTTGATAATATATCGCGCCAGTCCTTTTCTGTATCGTCTAATGCTTGTTCAACGGTTTTTGATCCTTCAGCAGCTTTTTGAATCTCAAGACTGAAATTGTAGTTCATCTCTCCAAATTCCGGTAAGTCACATTGCGGTACTGATGGACCTTCTATCATTTGATAGACTGCTTTCGAACTTGGTCCAGAATATGGATCATTCATAATGTCAGGATCTTCGTATGTAGAAATTCTAATCGGTCCACAATTACCCATAAGCCCCATCTTTTTATCATTTTCAGGAGAGAACATCCACGCTAAAAACTTGTATGTTTCTTCAAGATTATTCCCAAATTTGTTAATGGCCATCATCAATGAAGCATGCCCGTTATAACCATCTGGAGCTAAAGGCATCGCATACCAACCTACATCCCCTGCAGCCTTCGAAACATTTGGATCGTCCACGCCAGGCCAAGCACATGACCACATATAACCCATAGCAACATCGCCTGCGAAGAAGTTGGATGTAATATCGACCCAAGCTACTTCTGTACCACCAGGAGCACACCATTTATTCTGGTATATGTCTACTATGTTTTGGAGTGCTTCTATTCCAATATCATTGTTGATTAATGGTTCAAAGTTATCATCAACTATCATGAAACTTGCGCGTCTACCACCTTTGCCTCCTCCCATATTGAGCCAACGGAAGTAAAATTCGTCTGAGGACGACTCAGGAGCCATTAATAAACTCTGTCCATACCATCCATCTCTAGTAAAGAATTCATCAAGATCTTTAAGTTCATCCCAGTTCTTTGGAAGATCTAATGGACGACCATATTTATTCTCGTAATCATCTTGATTTTTCGGGTCTTCAAATAAACTCTTTCTATATACCCAGCATGGAGCTAATGCGGCAACACTCGGGAATCCTTGTAGTTCGCCATTAAATGTTCCTTCATCTTCAATTATTTTGGGAATGATATCATTCCAGCCCATAGTTACCCCTGTTTTAGATTCAAGTTCTTTCATGTCTGCTAACCAACTGTTAGGTAGGTATGATCCTCTGACATATGAATCGTAGCAGATATAATCGTATGTTGGGCTTTGAGATGAGAGTTCTAATCTGGTTTTTTCATAGTGGGCCATCCAGTCTATTCGTTCAATTTCTGCTTTAACTCCTGTATTTTTCTCATACTCCGCCATTAATCCACCTGGTGTTACTTCACTATCTTTATCCCATAGATAGAAGTTCGGATCTGAAGTAGTTACTCCTCTTAATTCTACAGGTTGGCGTCTCGTAGATGTTCCATAGTATACTCCTGCACCTGCAACGGCTATAACAACGACTCCAGCGCCAGCATATTTTAAGTATCCTCTTCTCGAAACAGATTTTTCACTCATATCAATCACGTTCGTAATATCGTGAAATACTATATATTGGTTAGTATATATAAGATTTCACTGATCTCATCATTCTTTTAATTAAATCTTATTTAAGTGGTAAAATCCGATTATTGATTATTATTTATCTACTTTTTAGATTAGATGTATATTCGTTCTTTCAAATTGCTTAAAACTTGTAATGTCTTCTGTTCTGATTAAAGATGGTCGATAATATAACTGCTTAGAGTGAGTTTTCATCAGTTCTATTTTGTAATATTCGGCAAGTTTTTTCCAGTATTTTTCAGTTAAGAGTCAATAAGACCTCATCTTTTGAAACTCGCTAGTTCACCCGCTATTAAAACTAGCTAAATTTTATAAGATTAATGTAACCGACTAATTATAGTGGATTAGAATGTTAAGTGAGATGTTCCTAAAGAAATATGAATATGGTATTAATCGATGTGTTCGATGTGGTGTATGCAGAGCTAAATATACTGAAGATGTAAGGAGAGTCTGTCCCTCAAGAGAATTCACAGCTGGTTTTGAACAACATTTTGCACGAGGGAGAATAGCTATTGCCAGAGGATTATTGGAGGGAGAGATCGACTACTCACCTGAATTAGCTGAGGCATTAGGGAGTTGCACGCCCTGTGGTAATTGCACTCAACAATGCAGTATAATCAATGAAGAAACAGGAGAATTCATTGTTGATTTCGTAAAGTTCATGGAGGCTATGAGAGCGGACTTAGCAGAGAGAGATATGATCTTAGATAAACAGAAAGTGTTGGTAAGTCGAATTGAAGAACATCGGAATCCATATGGGGAACTAATCCCTAAACGCCTTGATTGGGCCAAAGGATTAACTATTCCAGATAAAGCCAATATTATGTTCTTTGTTGGTTGCACATCATCTTTTCGTAGGCAGGAGATAGCTAAAGCGACAGCGAATGTTTTACAAAAGATAGGGATCGAATTCGGTGTATCGGATGACGAATGGTGTTGTGGTTCTCCACTCTTAAGAACTGGGTCAAGAAGAGTTGTAGAAAAGTTGATACAGAAGAATATTGATGCTTTGAAATCAGCGGATACTGTCATTACTGCTTGTCCTGGATGTTATAAAACGCTGAAAGAGAATTACCCCGAGTTTATAGGGGAGTTACCCTTTGAAGTGCTCCATATATCAGAATATCTCACTAAACTGCTCGATACAGGAAAAATTAAGTATAAAAATCCACAGAATCTTACAGTAACTTACCATGATCCCTGTCATCTAGGTAGACATATGAAAGTATATGAAGAACCGCGGAAATTGCTTAGAAGCATTCCTGGGATAAAACTTGTAGAAATGGATGCTACAAAGGAAAATGCTTTTTGCTGCGGAGCGGGAGGTGGAGTTAAAATTACTTTTCCCGATGTTGCTCTTGGATCAGCAGAGTATAGGGTAACACATGCAAATGAAATAGGTGTCGAACAAATAGTGTCAGTATGCCCCTTTTGCAAAACTAACATTCAAGATGCTATAGAAAAAACAAAATCTATGATTAAATTTTCTGATTTAATGGAATTACTTGACAAATCTCTTTAATCTCTAATACTATAAAAGAATGAATCGAACTTATAATTAATAGAGTAATTCAAATTGGAATTATTTTTTAATGATAGACGTAGTGGTAATATTTTCTGATTTAGCAATTACTAATGTAGTAGTTTCATATAGCGTAATCTCCTCTATAACTGTGGTTGCATGGAAATATATTCCTTGGCCACGAAAGCATGCTACTGTTATTGTTGTAGATTCTGTTTGGTTAAAATATGTAATTGTTACCGTTGGTGTTACTATAGTGGAGATATAATAACCAGTAAAAAATGTACTTATAAATGCTGCTATAATGTATAGTGGAATCAGATATTTTATCATACGTGACTTATTCAATTATTATATCACGCTTTTAAGAAAGTTTTATTCAATATATTAGATTTGATTCTATATGGATAGACTACTTTCCTCTTTCTAATTTTTCTAGCTAGTTCCTTATAATACGATTCAATGCTAACTAATTACTATTAATCATCATGATAATGTGGATATTATTTAATTAATGTTTACACTACTCAATATCTTCATATCCTCTTTGAAAACTAGATTAGGTATCCTTATCCTGTTAACAACATGCGTCAAAAAGATTCTCATCCTTGTTTATTTTAATCTAATTGAATTTTAATTGGGATGAATCTGTACATGAATATATTTAAAGACAAAGAAATGCTTAAATGTCAAATATTAAATCGTCCTAATTAGGGAAGTTCTCTTGTCTGAAATGGAAATATTACAGCGACTTCAGAATGCTGTTTTCGAATATAATGATGTTCAGGCTGTTTCCTTGACTAAAGAAGCGCTCAGTAAAAAATTGGATCCGTTGAAAATAATTGAGTATGGTCTTGCCCATCCGATTAGAGAAGCAGGAGAAAAATTTGGGAAAGGGGAAATCTTTTTAATGGAACTTGTAGCGGCAGCTAATGTTATGGAGGCATGCATGGAACTATTACAACCAGTTTTAGAGAAAAGTGGAATGAAACGAGATGTATTGGGAAAAATAGTGTTTGGAACAGTTGAGGGAGATATTCATGATATCGGAAAGAATATAGTAATTTCCATGCTAAAAGCTTCTGGTTTCGAAGTTATTGATCTAGGTAAAGATGTTCCTACAGAACAGTTTATTAAAATAGCAAAAGAAGTTCAACCTGATATAATCGCTGCATCTTCTTTATTAACAACCACTATGCAGAAACAGAGGGAACTTGTAGAAACTCTAAAGAAAGAAGGATTAAGGAATTCTGTAAAAGTTATCGTAGGAGGAGCTCCCTGCTCAATAGAGTGGGCTAAAGAAATAGGTGCTGATGGATATGGAGCAGGTGCTAACGATGCTGTACAATTAGCTAAGACTTTACTTTCAGCGTGCTAATTCTGACACGTAAGTAGATTATTGAAAACCAGACTATTACGCAAGAATTTTCAGAGGTAGTATAATCTTTTTATAATCATCTAAAGATCTTGCTTACTGTTAGACCCTCACTAATATTTTTTATTGAGTCATATGTTTTATACTAATAACGTATATATTTAACTTGACCACAAACATTAGGCTGATTAGTTAATAGAGGTATCAGTAAAGTTGTTTCAACTTCTAAATAAGGACGAGTTATATGACGTTCATACAGCAACTTTAGAAATATTAGATCGTATTGGAATTTTTCTTGATGAGCCTAAGGCTTTAGAGACGTTTAAACAGGCTGGAGCTGATATTAATCTTAAAAGTAAGATTGTACGGATACCTCCGTATCTTGTAGATGAGGGAGTAAAACGGATTCCTACTGATTTTATTTTAGGAGCCAG
Organism: uncultured Candidatus Bathyarchaeia archaeon; assembly: GCA_964489085.1. Taxonomy (GTDB): domain Archaea; phylum Thermoproteota; class Bathyarchaeia; order 40CM-2-53-6; family DTGE01; genus CAZAXO01. The sequence continues at coordinate 6,342 of CAZAXO010000029.1, read as the reverse complement.
AAATAAACAATTCGATTTACATATTAAAAAAGGGAAAGTCTTTACTCGACCAGGTAGTGGGTACACTCACATTATTGATGTAGATACTGGACAATTTAGGATGGGAACAATAAAAGACACAGAGGACTCAACAAGGTTAATTGATGCTTTAGATAATATTTCGTATTGCACTACTAATATTCTCCCGAGTGATGTGCCTTCGCAGATTACTGATGTTTATGCTGTTAAAATTGCTTTAGAGAATACTGAGAAGCATTTATTTATTTCTCCTTTAACCTATGAAAATTTCACTTCTTGTGTGAAAATGGCTTTTTCTGTAAGAAAAGATGAAGAATTTAGAAAACGTCCATTAATAAGTTTTATCGCTGCTACGACTAGTCCTTTAATGATGGTGAAAGAAGTTACTCGGCAGATTATGGATTGCGCAAAATATAAAATTCCTGTTATGTTAGACTCCAGTCCTATGCCTGGAGCAACTGGACCAATAACTCTTATTGGATCGTTAGTTCTTCAGAACGCTGAAGATCTAGCATTGAATACTCTTATACAGTTAATCAGTCCCAATTCGCCGGTCATATATGGTCCTCGTTGTGCTCCATTGGATATGAGAACGGGTTTTCCATCGTGGGGTTCCGCTGAAACAGCGTTATTGTCCGCTGCAGGAGTTCAAATCGCTCATTATTATGGGATGCCAACTGATACACATGGCCCGACCACGAATTCAAAGATCCTCGATGAACAGGCAGGATATGAGAAATCTCTTTGCGCTTTACTTCCAGCGCTTGCGGGATCAGAGATAGTTTCAGGAGCAGGAGCCATGGAGTGCTTAACAACCTCAAGTTTGGAACAACTTGTAATTGATAATGAATTTTTTGGAATGATGTTTAGAATACTAAAAGGAATAACTGTTGATAAAGAGAGTCTGGCAATAAATGTTATCGAAGAAGTTGGACCCGGCGGTGACTTTATGGGGCAAAAACATACACGAGAATTTTATAAAAGAGAGCACCATCTAGGGAAGATCTTCGATGTTAACTCAAGAGATGCTTGGCAGAATGATGGAGCAAAAGATGTCGTAAAGAGATCAAAAGAACAAGTTAAGGCAATACTTGCTGAGCATCAACCCACCGAAATTGATAGAGATGTAAAACACAATCTTGAATCAATACTCGAAAAGGCGAAAACAAAAATAACAAAGAAATAGAATAATAGAGAAAAATAAAAGAATACCAACTAGCTAAATCGATAGCCAGCCTCCATCAACTCGTAATGTTGTTCCGTTTATAAATTCTGTTTCATCTAATGCTAGGAATACTACTGCTTCAGCAGTATCTTTCGGTTTTCCAAGTCTCGTAAAAGGAGTATTATCAATCATCCATTTAACTATTTTTCGATCTCCTCCCACTGCATTTCGGAGCATTGGTGAATCGATTTGTCAAGGCGCAATAGCGTTAACATTGATTTTTTTAGAAGCCAATTCTAATGCTAATTCATCGGTTAAACTTTTAATCGCTACTTTTGAAGCGCAATATGCACATGCGTTTTCTTCTCCAACAAACGAGTCAACAGATGCATAATTTATTATCTTTCCTTTCCCTTGCTTTAGTATATGTGGAATAACTTTCTGACAGAAAAGAAATGGTCCTTTTAAGTTTGTATTTAGGATTTGGTCATAATCTTCTTCGGTATGTTCCAAAAACGGTTTTAAAATTAGAATTCCGGCACAATTAACTAGAATATCAATTTTACTAAATTTATTTAACGTCTTCTTAATACAATTATCCAAATCGACACCTTTTGATACGTTACCTTGTATAGCAAGACCTTCTGAACCTAACTTCCGAATTTCATCAACTACATTCTGTATTTTTTTAATTTGTTGAATATCAAAACATACTACTTTAGCTCCTTCCTATGCAAACCTTAAAGCTGCCGCTTTACCTTGTCCCTGTGCAGCTCCAGTAATTATAGCCACTTTTCCTTTTAATCTCTTACAATTTGAATTCATAAAGGAAAATTTACTTCATGAATGAAATAAAATTTTTATCTGACGATAAAAGAATATTGAATTAAAAAATTAATCAGTCAGATATTAGTTTTCCTACAAAATTACTTATATTATTTGATATTACTCTAATATTTCATGATGAATAAGGTGAGTTCAAGGATTGTTTGGTGAAAGTGTAGTTGATGTTGATGTCCTAGTTGTTGGTGGTGGAATAACCGGTACAAGAGCTGCATTGGAAGCAAATGAACAAGGAACTTCTGTTTTTCTTGTAACAAAGGGATTATTTGGTAGTGGTGGATGTTCTATGTCACCTTCTCTTGCATCAGCTGTTGGTCCCTGGAGCCCTAAAAATGATAGTATCCAAAGCCATTTCGAAGATATGGTTATCAATGGTAAAGCATGGTTATGTGATCAAGAATTAGTGAAAATTCAGGCAGAAGAAGGATCACATCGTCTATTAGAACTTGAAAAATGGGGGTTGATTTGGGATAGAGATGAAAAAGGAGATATAATGGTATTTCCTTCCTCTCGCATATACGGTCATGCTGCAGGATCTGACAGATGGATAACAATAAATAGATTAGGCTCTCACGCTGCTGGCCCTTTTTGGACTGGCCATGAAACACTTCATACATTAAAGTCTGAAATTCTTAGACGAGATATCGATTTTCAACAGGAAACCATTCTTACTGGTATTCAAGTAGATAATGGACAAATTTCTTCAGCAACAGCTTTTGATTATGCAAATGGAATTTTTATAACATATAAGACGAATACGGTGATTCTTGCCACAGGTTGTGGGGCTCAAATGTTTTATCCCCATACTATGATAAGTAAGGAGAATACTGGCGATGGATTTGCAGTAGCATATAATGCTGGGGCTGAATTAATTAATATTGAACAATTCGAATATATTTGCCCTCATTATGCATATCCGGATTCATGGAGAGCAAAGGCAGTGTGTGAATCAGCGGTGGAACCTGGAGGCTTTGTTGAATTTTACAATTCGAAAGGAGAACGATTCATGAAAAAATACGATACTGAAAAACTAGAAGATGCAGCGACAGAGGTTGTTGGAACTGCGATGTATACCGAAGTCAATGAGGGGAGAGGTGGTGATCATGGAGGAGTCTTTATCAGCTTAAGAAATATACCTAATTCGACTATAAAGAAAGCTTTGCCACATAGACTACAATTCGCCGAAAAACTTGGGTATAACTCTCAAAAAGATCTCATTGAAATCTTCCCTGTGATACATACTATGACAGGAGGTTTACATATCAATGAACGATGTGAAACTAATGTACTCGGTCTATATGCTGCGGGTCAAGTAGCATTTGCAGTAGGAGACTGTTTAGGCGAAGGCGCAACAGGAATTACCGATTCACTTGTCTGGGGTAAGCGAGCAGGTGAATATGCAGCAAAATATTCTCTGAGAAGGGATCGTATAGATCTCAATAACGATAAAATATCCACTGAGAAGAATAGAGTTTTCGCTCCAATCAATCGTCAAGAGGGCATATCACCTATAACAGTCATGAGAAAAATACAATATGCGATGTGGAAGTATCTTGGATTAGTGAAGAATGAAGAAGGTATGTCAAAAGCAAAAGAAATTCTCTATCAGGTTAGGACAAACGAATTACCGAAACTATATATTAAAGTAAAAACAAATAGAGGAAATTTCGAAGTTGCAGAAGCATTAGAAGTATATAACCTGCTTGTTTCTTCGGAGTTATTAACTGAATCATCGTTATTCCGTAAAGAGAGTCGAAATAGATTTGTAAGAGATGATTACCCCAACAGGGATGACAAGAATTGGTTAAAACATATTGTTATCAGAAAAGATAAAAATGAACAGATGAAGATTCACACCATACCTGTTGAATTCCCTTATATAAGCTATCGTGAATCGTCTACTAAACACCATACATGACAGTGTAGAATATTTCACGAAATAAAGAGATGATCATTAATGAAAGAAGATAATATAAAAGTAAAATTATTCAGATATAATCCTGTCATTGATAGGAAACCCCGATATAAAGAATATGAAATACCCAAAAAACCGAAAATGCGTATTCTAGACGTTTTACACTATATAAAAGAAAACTACGATAGTAGTCTAACGTTTAGATATTCATGTAGATATTATAATAAATGCGGATCGTGTGCAGTTACAATCAATGGAACACCAGGACTTGCATGTTACGAGGAAGCTATTGATGGAATGGTAATAGAACCACTAAGAAACTTTCCCATCTTAAAAGATTTAGCAATAGATCGGAAAAAAATTGATCAAAGACAAATGAGAATGCGACCTTTTTTTGAAAGAGCTAGACCATTTAAAGAAGAATACGAAAAAATCCTATTCTCTGATTATGAAGCATATAAAGAATTAGTGCGGTGTATGGAGTGTTGGTCATGTATTGCTGCTTGTCCTGCAGTAGACGCATTAATAGATTTTGATAAAGAATTTCCAGGGCCAGGAATACTCGTGAAGTTATCAAAATATGCAATGGATCCACGTGACTCAGGAAGTAGAGGAAGAACCGCATTCTTTGAAGGTGTTTACGATTGTACCATATGTGAAAAGTGTACAGAAGTATGTCCGTGGGAAATTGACGCACCAAAAATTGTAATGGAAAAATTACGTCAAATTGCAGTGGAAGAACAAATAGGCCCACTTATAGGGCACCAAGAGTTTACTTCAAAAATATCGGTAACAGGGAGAACAGTTGATAAAATTACTAAACCTCTATTAGAAGAAATTCCTGAAGTGATAACAGTAAATAAGCCCAAAGACACCGTTGGCTTCTTTACTGGATGTTTAGCAGATTATCGACTACAACATATAGGGAAAGCGTTACTCAATGTTTTAGAATATAATGAAATCGAGGTACATACTCTTCCCTCTCAAGTATGTTGTGGCTCACCTCTAATCAGAACAGGTCAAATAATAGAAGCAGAAGAGTTAGTACGAAAAAATTTAGAAGTATTCAAGAAAGCAGGAATAACAACAATAATTTCTCTTTGTCCAGGTTGTACCATGACGTTAAAAGAGAATTATCCTGAATACTCTAGAAGATTCAAGTTAAATGAGCCAAAATATAAAATATATCATGTTACCGAGTTTTTAATTAATAATATTCAGTTGAACAAATTAGATATGAAGAAGCTTAATTTAACGGTAACTTATCATGATCCTTGTCACCTAAAGAGAGGTATCGGTGTGAAAGATGAACCAAGAAACCTAATCAAAGCAATCCCTGGTGTAAACTTCATTGAGTTAGAAGAGTCAGATAGATGTTGTGGAGCAGGAGGGGGAATGAGGTCTGGAAAACGTGAGTTAGGTTATCTAATGGGAGAAAAAAAGTTAAAACATATAACTACTGCATCAGACCATGGAGCTAAAACGCTCGTTTCTTCATGTCCCTTCTGTCTTATCCAACTTAATGATATCGTCAAATCAAAAGGTATTGATACTAATGTAATTGATATTATCGAACTACTCGATAAAGCATATCAGTAACTCATTTTATACTCATTTTCTAAGTAAATATTCTCATCATTTCTAAAAAAAATAAATCATTTACCCACATAGTATAAAAGCATGATTTGGAAATGAAAGCTAGATAGCTCGATCATTCACTTCAGTAGATATTTACTTATCATAAGGTATCTAGTTAATATCTAAACCTTAAATAACGATTTTCTTTATACATAGTTTTCATGTGGTTCTTATGAATGTTTATAAGGATTCATCTATAGAAGACTCCTCGAGACTTGAGCAGCTATTTCTTGACTATACCCAGATGAAAGAATTTATTGAAGATCCATTAATTATTTCAAAAGCTGATGGCGTACGATACTGGGATATTCACGGTAAGATGTACTATGATGGAATCGCGGGAATCTTTACGGTTTCTGTAGGTCACAATAATAAGAGAATACTTAATGCGATAAAAAAGCAGTTAGATATCCTCACCTTTTCCCCTCCTCTTCATGGTACCAATCCACCCGCTATACAACTCGCTAACAGAATATCTGAACTACTACCTGGTGACTTGAAAACTATAAAATTGGTAAGTGGAGGATCTGAGGCAACAGAATCTGCGCTCAAGATGGCCCGTCAATATTTTCATAACACGGGGCAATTAAAGAAATTTAAGACGATATCGATGTATTATGGTTATCATGGTGCGACTTTTGGAGCAATGAGCGCTACAGGAGGCGGTCCTTCAAAGACAAAGTGGACCTATGAACCACTTTTAGGAGGATTCATCCACGTTTTTCCTCCTTATTGCTACCGCTGCCCTTATGAAAAAGATTAT
>CAZAXO010000028.1:0-16385 GCA_964489085.1 uncultured Candidatus Bathyarchaeia archaeon | reverse complement strand
CCCCCCCCCCCCCCCCCCCCCCCCCCCCCCCCCCCCCCCCCCCCCCCCCCGGGTTCAGGAAAGACGATATTTGGAATCCAATTTTTAATTTCAGGTGCTAAAGTGAATGAGCCAGGAATGTTCATTTCTTTTGATGAAAAACCTGATGAAATTAAGGCAGAAATGGCTTCTTTTAAGTGGGATTTAGAAGATTTTGAAAGGCATGGAAAGCTTTTCTTTATCGATGCTACGTCTCTGAGAAGAATAATTGTTAATAAAGGAATAGATTATTCTCTTAAGAGAAGAGAATTTGATTTTGGACCTATTACTTTGGAGAATGTGCTTGAAACAACAATCGATTTAGTTCGAGAAGAAGGCATTAAACGTATTGTTGTAGATCCTATTACAGCCTTAACTATGTGTTATGATAATCCTATTGAAAAAAGATCAGCGTTGCTAAACTTCTTTGATTCTCTTTCGGCAACGAATTGCGTATCAATTATCACTTCAGAACTCAGAGCACCATTGAATAGGGGATTTCAAGTAGAAGAATTTCTTGCTCAGGGCGTAATAGTTCTCCACATCATGATGCATGAAGGAACACTAATTAAGGCTATTCAAATAGAAAAAATGCGAGGAATAGAGCATGATGTTCAATATCGACCTTATAGAATAACAAAGAATGGGATTGAAATCTTTCACAAAGATAGAATATTTTAATTTATTCGCGATATTTTAAAGATTATACCGTCATTAGATATTTCAAAATTTACCCATTGAGGTAAATGTTTTCTTCCTTTCATTTTTTTAATTCTTAAGGACCGTATTTGTTGTTCATCAGATTCTGTAATATTTAGTTCGATGACACAATCGGATACTTCTTCTAGCATACCGAGTATATCTTTATCAATATTTGATCCTACAGTAAAAATGAATCGACCATTTCTTCCTTTTATTCTAGCTCCAACTGATTTGATAAAGGAAAGTAACTGCTCTGATTTGACATAAGTTAAAAGTTGACTTAAAGAATCAAAACATATATCTGTTTTATTCTTTGATAATTCTAAACATTCAGATATTTCAATTCCTAATCTTGTTAAATCTTTAGGAGAAGATACAAAATGAGGTTCACTAGACTCTTTACTGGCTATAGCTGAATAACAATCTATGAAGATTAAATATTTTTTTTTCTCATACTTATTTAGCGAAATCTTCATTTTTTTTAGAGATTTTCTAAGCTCATTAGGAAAAGCTGTATTAGAGATATATATACATCTTCTTTTATCTTGAAGAATAGTTTTAACAAAATTCTCCAATAGTATTGTTTTTCCTACTCCAGTAGACCCAGATATCATAACAGTTAGACTATCTGGTAGCTTACCAGACATTAATTTTTCTAAATACTGGAATCCTACTACTTTTGGTTTTTTTATCTTTTGTATAATATATTGCAGTGAAGTCATAATTATTATTACTATTACTATCCAAGGAATAATTTGGAAAAGAAGAGGGTTAAATTCTATTGTATATATTTGTGGTGAATCGAAATTTAGAGTCATATTTTGATTTTGGAAAAGATAATAAATATTAATAGTATAGTTGCCAAATGGTAAATCATTAAATTGCAACATACCTGATTGATCTGTTGTATCTCTCAATAATAGTAGTGACTCATTGAGTAAAGATCCTCGAGCCCCAATTAAAGGAGCTTTGAAAATTGTTACTTTTATTTGTAATTTATGAATTGGAACAATTAACTCATCATATATTGAACTATTTACGCTAACCATTTTTGTTGCTTTAATAGTACTATAGATAGCAGTTATAGTATACTCTCCTGCTAGCGTAGATGAGGGTAATTTTTCGATTAATAATCCATTTTTATCGGTCTTTCCTATCATTCTTATGTTTATTACCTCATTTTCGATAATATATGTAGCATTGTAAAGTGGTTCTCCATCGCCGTTCATGATAATGAGGTTGATCGGGTATATAGGTGTGATATATAATGGTTTGGTAAACTTATGTTTATTTCCTGAAGAGTCTATTATAATTATTTCAGTGGTCCAATTACCTTCGTATAATGTGATGTTTTTACTGAATGTAGCACCATATAGGGTTGACGCATATTGAGAGGGAATCATACGAGTATTATCAATTATTTTATTTCCCAATTCGGTAAGGATAGTAAGATTTACATTCTGAATATCATTTATACCAAAAGGATCTGTAATATTAATATTTAAAGAAAATTCAGTATAAGACTTATTTTCTTTTAAAAAAATTAAATTTTCACTGTAAGTTCCTTTATTATATTGAGTATAAACGTCTCCTTTAATAGGATTGATGCAGGGGAGTATTATTCTTGTGGGTGTTTGACGATTATTCCATTGAAGGTATACACTAGTTAGTTTATATGAAGTGGAGGGATAAAAAACTAAACCAAATTGTATTGTAGATCCAGAGGTAAAATGATACTGTATACCGGCTACTCCTATCGTATTTTCAGATACAATAGTATTAACAGCAATCATTCCTTCAACTCTTGCTATAGTTGTTTTATCACCACTTTCATGTACATCGTAAAGACTCATCACTAAACGACCATATGTGAGAGAGTCTGCTTTTAACCAACTTTTAAAGATGATAGTTCCTTTAATGGTTAAATTAGTTCCCAGAGCAGGAAATAATGTGAAAAATTGTTCTCTTGTTATATTAGACTGAAGAGGTTGGCTCCATTTTGGAGATACGCCCAATACCATTCCTTCAAGAAGGGTAATATGTTCGTTGTAATACGCATATAAAACTGTGTCTTGACTCTGCTGCGCATTTATCGGTTGTATAAGGACAGTCATCGATAAGAGTAATGTAAATATTGCGAATAGTACATTGAATGACGTTGACAATCTCCGCAAACTTAGTTTTAACTCCTAATATATATGTTCTGATTACTATAACTAATGATTTTCGTTGTAAGTAATATAGCTATAAAAGGCTAACGTTATATTAGTAAAAGAATTAATATATCAAAATAACACTATCAAAACTCGAGAATAATTTCAAATATTCGTGTTAGTTACTGGGTGAATAGATAACTATGAAATTAAGCAAAATAGTAATCCTCTTCTTAATTTTATCGTTTATCTATATTAGAAATATATCAGCTAGTGAGTCTGCAAATCATGTATGGATACAAACTCCTGCTTTTAGAATACTTATGAAATCGACTGCTGACTGGGCTAGAATTATGTTTGATGATAATAGCATTCGTTTCTTTAGTATTGAAGGATATGGATGGACTATTGGCAATGATGAGGATGACATTATAGATGTTGGTTCAGAATTAACTTGGTATGATATTCTATATAATGGCACCTCAACTAAAAAGACAGGGGATATCGTCGCTTTCTTTAAACAGAATAATGATTTTGATTATACGGAGATGTACGCAGATATTATCTTTGAAGTAAATGAAAAATATGACAAAGCGATTATCTTCCTCATGGTTGCCGGTCAAGGTACAACTACATTTGAATTGTTTAATAAAGAGACAGGGACAGTTGTATGGAAAGAAGTTATTACAGGAATTGGTGGAACCCAACATATACAAAAATTTATTCCAGCTCAGATTTTATTACGATCGGTGAAAGTTGATTCATCAACTGTTCTTTCTATTACTCTCATAACAATATGTATGATCATTATTTTAAACATTCCAAAACTTAAAATTAAATCAAGGAAATTTTAAGAGGCTTTTCTAGTGTATAACAGGTTATCAACTAATGAAAAGCTACTTCCAATAATGGTCTTGGGGATATCATTAATATTTTTAGCGCCTCGAATGTTGCCAGGCATACCTATGGGAATTGATTCTTCAAGTCATATATACAAAGTTATGTTCATTCTAAAATCTTTAAAAGTATATGGATATATACCTTTTTGGACATCAGATTGGTATGGAGGAACTCCTTTACTTTTCCTTTATCCTCCATTAAGTTATATTATCTGTTCTGTCATTTCATTGGCTGGTTTAAATCCTATATCGTCATATAAACTTGTTGAAATATTATTTTATCTTCTCGCACCGTTTTCTATCTATAGACTTGGAAGAGAGCTAGATTTATCATATATTAACAGCTGGATAGCTGCTCTACTATTCAGCTTAAGCCCAGCTGTAATCGAAAATCTACTTTTTTATGATAGGTTTCCTAATATCCTATCAATACCAGTAATTTGCTTCTTTTTAATATACTTCGTGAAATATATATTCAAAAGATTTGAGATTAAATCATTGGTTGTATCGGCTTTTTTATTGTCGTTTTTAATTCTTATTCATCATTTATCTGCATTATTAGCTGTCTTAATTTCTGTGATAGTTCTTTTAGGCGCCGTATTTAAGAAAAAGAGACTTCTTTATGGTGTGGGAGGTCTAATTTTTATTGTGTTATTATCATTGGGACTTTCAGCTTTATGGGTATTACCTTTCTTCGACTCAGCTGGTCTTATGTCAATTAATCCATTCTATAACCGTAATGTCATTGATATAACATTCTCAACATTTACTTTTTTTTGGAGTAATTCAGTGATATCTAGTTTTGGTATTTTACCGTTTCTCCTATCTTTTGTTATGCTTGGTCTCTTTCTTAAAAGAGAAAATAGAGCTGCTTTTCATGTATTTGCTGGTTTTTTTAGTTCGCTATTAATTGGATTGGCTTTTTTCGAGTTAAGTGTGAAAATGAATATTATTGAATTGCGAGTTTTTTCACAGATCATTGTTGTTTTCGCATTTACTATAATAATATTGAAATTGATAATAATGCAGAAGAGTACAAAGGGATACCTTTTGAATAATAATGTTATCCCATTATGGTTTATTATTTTTTTATTATTTGGATTGGGGGGATTCATGGTGCCTTTTGCAAGTATTAAATCTCCACCGTATATTGATATATATATAGTTTCGTTTATATGGAGTAAACTTGATGTTCATAGGTTCTGGTTATATCTCACAATTCCTGCAAGTATAATGGCTGCTCCTATTTTTCATGAGCTCTTTGAGAAAAGGATGAAAAAGAGAATCGATATGAGCATCATAATTTTATTTTCTATCATTTTAATATCAAGTGGAGTCGTTAAAGCTGCTTGGTCCTTAACGCAACCAATAAATCCTTATTTACCCCAAGATTATAATACACAAAATCAAAATATTCCTTCTGATTTCCTAGAATATTTTTCGCAAGATCGATGGGAAGGACGAATTTTAGCTATTCATTGTCCTTTTTGGATTTATTTACTACCATACTATTTTGATAACAAAACATTAATTGATGGATGGTATCCACAAGGAAAGATACTTGAACCATTATATGTAATTAATGATTATAGGTTTAATGACTTAGAAGCTTCAAGGAATAATACAGAACGTCTTAACCATTGGAATAGTTTATTGGATAAAGCAGATATTCTAGGAATTAACTGGGTGATAATTGGTGGATCAAATAACAGTTTTAAATCATCTCTTATGTCTTCCAGGGAATTTGTATTAGTCCATACTACCATCTACGGAAAGGGAGAGCTTACAATTTATAGATCAATAACAGAAAGTAAAATGATTACTTGGAGAGAAAATTCTTCAGTAAATCTAGAGTTTTTAAGGTTAGCTCCTGATAAGATACAACTTACTATTAACGGAGAATTTGATAAGTTAAATGTTACTATTAAAGAAGCTTATTTCCCAACATGGAATGCTGAGATTGACGAAACAAAAATAGAGGTATCGAAAGATGAATCAAATTTTATAGTATTATATATTTCGAATGTATCAAAAGTAAATAGAATTATTCTCTTTCAAATCTATGATTGGAGCAAACCTATCTATATATCGATGATAACATTCTTGGTTATCGTATTGTCTTTAGCAGTTTTTATGAGGCGTAATTGATGAGCACTCTATTAAATCGTCAATTTAATATTCGAATGCTTTTCATATTTGCGGGAGGATATATTCTATATGAAGGTTTTCATAATTGGCTTAGAGGGCGTATTCTAGAACATCCAGGAATTATATTAATTCATACAGTCGCTTATTTAATGGCTTTTTCCCTATTCTTCCTTGCTTTGATTGATGATAATCGTTTAGAAAAGATTGAGATATACCCACTTTTTGTTCTTATTTTTACTCTTTTTTATAGTATCTACATTATATCGAATATAGTATACCAAGGGGTTTATCGTACCGATGCTATGGCATTATCTCATTATTCAGCTATAAGGTTCGTTGAAGATTTTACTAATGGAGTAATTTTTAATCCTTATACGGCAGATCTTCAAGAAGGATTAAGATTATTCTCAGTTGATCTTGATTATATAACATTAACAGAGAAAGGTGATATAATTACTTCATTTAATTATCCAGCTCTTCACTTTTTAAATTTTGTTCCTTTCATAAAGATGGGGTGGAATGATATGAGATGGGTAATACTTCTATTTGAGATAGCTACAATATTAATTATTTATATAAAATCTAATTTAGAATTGCGACCTTTAATCGTTATTCTATTATTTGCAGGATCTGATTTAACAATTAATTTTACTGCAGGATGCGTTACTGATTTTCTATGGATCCTACCTTTAGTTGTGTCAGCATTTTATATGGATAAAAATCTATTATTTGCGGGATTTCTTTTTGGGATTTCATGTGCAACTAAACAAATACCTTGGATTTTAGCACCATTTCTTATTATATGGGTTTGGCATTCAAAGCAATACTTAATTATTAATCGTGTACGTCGCTTAGTAGTATTTATTTTAGCCACAGTAATAGGATTTATTTTACCTAATATTTATTTCATTTTTAATGATTTTGAAGCCTGGAGAGAGGGAGTTTTCACACCGCTTTATGGGAATTTAGTATTTTTAAGTCAAGGATTATCTTTGTTCACGCAAGCAGGAATATTTAATGTCCAGAAGACATTTTATTTTATTATCACAATCTGTTTTATTGGAGTGTTGTTAATTAATTACTTAGTGTATTTTAAAAAACTTAAGTATACAGTGTGGATGTATCCAGGATTCATTATGTGGGCTTCATATCGAGGTTTACAAAATTACTTCATAGCGTGGATACCACTTATAGCAGTTGCATTGATTTTATGGTATAATCAGAAGGAAAACAAAGATGAGATTGATTATTAAGCGAGCAACTGCACCATTATCAATTATATTATGTGTTATGATTATTAGTGTGGCTTATTATCAGTATAAAGGAATAGTATATCAGCCTCCAATTTTACTAAATTCAAAATTCAAGTATTTTACATTTGACCCAATAACGAATGGCAGTAAACCTTATTTGTGGGAGGTTGCTGTCATAAGAGGACCCGATGATTTTGCATTCGTAAATAACGATCATATAGAGGGAAAATCCTGTGTTGGGTTACATGTATATCAAGATGGGGTAAATGACACAAATAATTGGGTGAGCATTCATGTAAAGCAAGATATTACAGGTAAAGCATGTCAAAGATTATTTTATAGTAATATTGGAATTATGCTTTATTCAAATTTTTCATATGTGTACTTTCATGAAAATAATGATCCGCGTAATGCTTTTGGGGTAGAGATTAATGATGGAACTCGAATATTATGGTTTTTATTTTCAGATAAAAATGATGGAGTATATCAGTTAAAGAACCATCGTATTGTTGTTATAAAAACTCCTTTAAAAGAATGGGTATATAAAGAGATTAATATAAGTAAAGAATTTGAAGCTGCGGGTTGGAATGAGCCAAAATCAGTTTCTTTTATTCTTTTGTTAGGATCAACAAAATTAAAGCCTGGTTACTATGATGGTTATTTTAATGAAATAATTATCAAAGAATCTAACAATGAAGGGGAGAATATTTTTGAATGAAAAATTTGGATTAATCTACCATCTCTTATCAATCTTTTTTGGTTGTATTGCAATTATAGTAGTTTCATTTGCCGCGTTTACTGCAGATCCTCCATATGTTATAGGGGAAAATCTTGTTTTGAAAGAAATTTATCTAACTCCTACATTTTATTTAAAGCCAATAACACTTTTTACATATTCTTTTTTTTTATCATTCATATTCGGTCTTTACTCTCCTAATACTCAAAGGCGCGTAAAAGAGATTCCTGAATTGATTAGAAGAGGTTTTTATTTAGTTGCTTTGTTTGTTGCTATGGCAAGTGGTTTTGAAATTATTTATCATATAGTTCTTTGGTCTGCTGCTTTATCCGTTCAAGGACTTCAGAATCCAGATATTATAGTAAATCTATGGCCTCAGAACGAGTTTCCTATAAATATCGTCTTTTCAATCAAAATAGTTGTAATGATCTTTACGATCTCTATAGTTGTTATCGATTATTTAAGAAAAATAGCACATGATATTGTTATTGACTAGTATTAGTTACCTCCTAGTCGTCTTTCCACAATCATTATAATCGATAAGTAACATACTATCCATATTACAAAAAGAATTTCTCCTATAGTCTCATGGAATATTCTAAGATCAATCATCGTATAAGCGACAGCATATGCAATTAAAAATATACGAAAGATATTTACGAGAAATGTACCTACGGCGCCTATCGAAGCATAAATAATCTTTCTCTTTAAAGGGGAAGCCATCTTTACCATTAAAATGCATACAACTAAAATATAGATAAGCATACTCATTATGCCTGCACATGGCCAATTTATTTCAAGTATAACAGATCGTTTTATACCACTTACAAATAATAAATTTCCCTGATTGTAAATCCATGGAGGTTTTAAGAAAGAGATGGGATCCGCTGATATAGTTACACCTGAAATACTCAGTAAGCCAAGAACGGTCATAACAATAATAGGTATTATAGAGGCTAAAGGTCCGGGGGACTGGTAGGGAAACGCTGCATCCAATCCTAAAATCGCAGCCATTCCAACGAAATATATTATTGGTGTTACTAAGTTTCTTAATATTTTTATGGAAAATAGAGAGGAGAGCATTCCAGCAATAGAGAAAGCAACTATAAGATATTCCCATAACCAAGTCCAGCTCAACATATATGGAGCTTCAGGAAGGTGAAAAGTGTAAGCTAAAGATCTTAAAGTATCTTGTAATCCAGCGAAATATACTAGAAGATAGTAGGTACATAAAAAAAGGAAAAAAAAGAGCCATTTGAAAAATTTTATCTTATCATATCTATAAAAAAAGGTTTCTCTCGCGTCTCGCCATTCTAATAGTAGAAAGATAAGACCAAAAAGTATTGGACCTCTACCCTCATTCCATCCTAGTATAAAAGAATTTGAATCTGCTAGCATAAGAATAATAAAAGGAGAAACTGAAAGAAGTAAGAATAAGTCTTCTTTCGTTAAACTAATATTTTTTTTAAATCTTGCAAGTATTGTATTATCCATATAATTCTCACGTTTTTGCAGTTTTATTAGCGTTGTATCATACTATAGAGGATGCATACGTAATAATTATCTGATTTATAGCCTTTATTTTTCTTTTATCTAACTTCCATCTTAATTTAACTAATATTATTTACTTTTCATTTATTGAAATAGATATACACTACTAATTACAATTATTTTTATGAGTTTTAAATAAGTCCTATAGAGTTTTTTTATTAGTATAATCAGCTACATCTAATAATCAAGCTATCGACTTTAGAACTGACCTTTTAAAGAAAAGACGTGTTTCACCCATTGCTTTAACTTCTAATTTTTTAACTTTAGCGATAATCGGAAAATTATTTGCTGCATCTCCTAGAATAAAGCAATGTTTTGGGGGTAAATTTTTTACTATAATTTTGATACTATTAGAATCTATTTTAGTTGTTTTCGATATTGCTTCTAAATCTTTATCATTTTGAAAATTAAATAAGAAAATATTATCAAGTTGTCTATAGATACTCTCATTAATACTGTCTGGTTGATTTGTTATGAATGTTGTGAAAAGACCTAAATGTCTCATACGGGTAACTATATCATCCCAATAAGTTTCTCTAAGATACAGATGAGCTTCCTCAGCAAAGAGAAAAAGAGGTGAGATAACTCTTTTAGAGAGAAGAGTCTTTAATAATCCTAATAAAAGCTCGACAACCATTCTCCTAGTTATAGCTGTTTTATCTTTGAGATTGACTATAATAGCGCCCCCCTGTTCTATTGAATGTACAAGTTTTAGGAGATTAGAAAGACAATTAAAATCATCGCTGAATATACCTGAGTCGATCATAGTATATAATCTTGAGAGAATAGCTTCACGAATGCTTTCATTACATTTCCAATGGTTAACTAATTCAATCATTTCTTCTAAAGACATTCTTTCGTTCTGTAATTTTTTCCAAATACGTATAAAGACACGAGTGGAATTCCTAGGTAAATCTAAGGCATAGGTAAGCATATTTAAAAGTGGATGAAGACCCAATTCCTTTAGGGAAATCTTAAAATTTTTTCCGGGAGTTAAGATAGAGATTTTATTATGGTATTTGTCATGTTTTATACCTTCTTTATTATAGGTTAAGTTTATGTATTCTCCATTTATATCCAATACGAAACATGGTGCTCCTTGATCTATAATACCGAGAATTAGTAGCTTGGATAAATGTGATTTACCTGTTCCTTTTCTACCAGTTATAAGGTTTAATCTTCCATCAAGAGATAAAGCATCCATAAACAATTGAGTATCTTTTGATGTTTTTCCAAGCTCTATAGGTCTACTTTGATTCTTAAGAGATACTAAATTAGTAGTGGATAGTTGTTTAATAATATAGTAATTTCGTGAAGGCACAAAATTACCATAAGGTAAAAGTGATTCGCCTCTTTTTGTACCTCTAACTTTACAAATTAGAAGTTTAACATCTTTTAAAACAGCGATTTGAGATTGTATATCAAAAGGATCAATATCATTAGCTTCAATCCCATTAACTAAACCATCTCTCAAAATTTCTTCTAAAATACCTGGAATATTAGCATATTTCGCTTCAATGACTTGTAGAATGAGTCCTCTCTTTTTCTTTAGATCTTCTATTAATATATAATCTCCTAATGAAAATTCTTCATTTGGAAATGCAAGAATATTGAATTCATCGCCTTCTTTTTGTAAAATTTTCATTGAATAGTTTCACAACCTGAACTAAAGGGTCCAAATAGCAATTTCCTAAGATTAAAGGTTACAGGCTCTTTAAAATTATATTTACGTGCTAAGAAACTATGAATAGCAATTATTTCTGTTTCGTTGAGTATTGATTGGATATGAGCTATCCGTAAGGTTTCTGGATAGCCAGTTTTCAATATCTCATTATGAATCAGTAAACCTAAAGAGTTTTTTAAAGATGAAGAAGGCGTCACTTTATCTATATCAATACGAAAAGCTATAGCATCATTCGATAATTTTACTACAAGTATCCAACCCATTAGATGTATAGGATATGAATGAAATAAGGATCTAAAATAATTATCTATATTAATAAAACAAGGCTTTTCATATTCTTTTACTAAAGAAGTTATATTTCTTCCATTGAGAGAGAGTTTAGATGATTTACTAATCGCTATAACTATATTATTCCTATATCGAGCTGTCTCAAGTACATCATTAAGAAGGTATAGTTGATTATCAGGTGATCCAGCAGTTAAAGATCCATCAAGTAGAAGAATACTATTCTTAAAATGTTTTGCTGCTACAAGTTGAAGATTTCTCTCGATAATGTTTCGTAATTTTGAAAGTGTACAACTATTTTTTAAACTATCTACTTCTGAAAGATAATTATTTTCTGTAACCATGTCATTCAGATGAAATATTAGTGGACCGCATCTGATTAATTTAAAAAATTTATTCTCTTTATATACTATCGAACCTCGAAAAGCATGTAATGTTCCTGTTTCGGTGTCCCCAATTTTAATATTGGATACATCTATTCCAACAACTCTCATATTTTTTTTAATAGGTTTTAATACTGTAGGGTTAATTGAAGAGTTTAATGTTAAATTATTTACATGTGTATTATCATTTTCATATTGTCTATCAGAAAATTCGTATATATTTTTTAGATCAATTTTTTGTAACCCAATGAGAGATCTTTTACTAAGTCTAATAATTGATTGTGAAGTCGAAGATTCATTAATTAAAGTATTTACATTCTTTCTTGCTATAAATTTTTTTGTTATTTGACTATCCACGATATTTCCCTTTCTTAACATTTATTCAGATAATATCTATCATCGTTTCTTTATTTGTTATGCAATAACAATAATCTAAGATTCATTTTTTACAGTTTTTTTATTTAAAGTCTCGTTGATTTTTCTTAGTCCATTCGCAGTAATACGATAGTATCCTTTGTCTATTCGCTCGATTAGATTTGATTTTATAAGGTCAGTGACGGTATTTCTAATAGTTTTTTCAGCTTTATTTATAGAGTTTGATATTTCGAGGATACTTAAAAGCTCATTATCTCTTTTACCTAACTTATGTCCTAAATAGGCTATCGTTAGCATAATTAGTAACGATTGTTCACATGATTGTAAAGATTTGATAAAAATAATATCGCCTTCAACATTTAATTTAGCATACTCGGAAACCAACTCAAGAATTTTCTGTATATCGGGTTTCCATAAAAGTTTTGAAATGATTTCTAATTCAGGGTAGACTCTGTAGATATATTGTATTAAAGCTTTGATCGTTTCATCTGCATTGCCTTCAAATGTTTCATGTAAGTTGTTATATTCTACTGTAATTTTAATATTTTTTGATGACAAGTCACTTCACCTCTTTTCTTAATTTAGGTAATATCTCATTTTTGAAATGATCTAATCCAAAGGTGGTAATTTTATATTCTCCTTTACCTACTCGGTCAACAAAACTCTCAGAAGTAAGTTCACTAAGGCGGCCAGCTATCGTTCCAGGCGCTCTTTTTGTAGCTGTTAATAAATCGCTAATAAATATGGAATCTCGATCTGATTTTCCTAGATGATAACCTAGCTTAGATCTGGCTAAATGAAGTAATAAAAGTTCTTTATCCGATAATTTTTCGGTTTGTGCAATTGTTATTAATCCTTCTTCTGTAATTGCGAATATTTTCTGACAAGCTTTTAATAGTTGTTCCAAATCGACTGATAGAGTAAGTTTTCTTACTAATTCGAAAGATGGTAATATATCTGAAAAAAATTTAAAAAGTTCTCGAATTACTAAATTAGTATCTCCTTTTATGCTCTTCTCTATTCCCATATATTTTATATACACTTCTATTTCCTCCTTAGACAATGTATCAGATCACCGTGATCTTAATGATTTAATTAACTCTTCAATCCATCTTCTACCCGATATTGTTAACCGATAAGTATCATTTTCTTTAAGAACGAAACCTTCACGTTTAAGTTCGCTCAACCTACTTGCAAAACCTATCGTTAACAATCCACTTAAATTTAGTAGGCGTCCAAGATCTCTAGGTCGTAATCCTTGATTACCTGACGCGTAAAGAAGCAGACCAACAGCTTCTCTACCGGTTAATCGATCACCAGGTACAATTATAACTGGGCCATCAGGAGTATTTTCTATAATATCAACTAAAAGTTCACTTTCACTGAATCCTCCACTTTTTGTTGAGATTATATTATCGATGACATCTATCCATTGGGGAAACTCTTTTAATTTATCAACGATATCTTCGAAAGATTCTCCTTCTATTTCCAAATCACCATATGTTCGTTTTAATGTTATCCTGATTTTCATTTTTAACCATAGATAAAAATAATGATGTTTTTAGGTACTTAAATGTTTCGGATATTGTTAACGTTACGTATACTATATACTATTATATCTGTATTAAATTGTCAACTCTATAATTTATTAAAATGTTATCCAATTATAAAATAACTTTCACAAAAAGCAAGATTTTTAAAGCTATTAGTTGATACTCATTCGATCTTTGCTAATGGAAGGTCATACACCAACGTAAAACTTAATATTAACTATAAGATATGATGAATCAAAAAATATTCGAGGTTAATTATTATGAGTGCTACACCTGAATTAAGTGGTCAACCCATCCTTATATTAAAGGAAGGAACTTCAAGATCAACTGGAAAAGAAGCGATGAATGCTAATTTAAATGCGGCAAAAATTATTGCTCAAGCTGTAAGAAGTTCTTTGGGTCCCAAAGGAATGGATAAAATGCTCGTTGATGGCTTTGGTGATGTAACCATCACAAATGATGGAGCCACAATTTTAGATGAAATAGAAGTACAGCATCCAGCTGCGAAAATGATGGTAGAGGTTGCTAAAGCACAAGATGATGAAGTAGGTGATGGAACAACTACAGCAGTAGTTGTGGCTGGAGAGTTACTTACTAAAGCTGAAGAACTCCTAGAAAGAGATGTTCATCCTACAATAATAGTAGAAGGATACAGAAATGCTTCAGAAAAAGCTCTACAAGTATTAGAGTCGATAGCTATTAAAGTCGATCCAACAGATAAGAAATATTTAAAGAATGTAGCCTCTGTATCAATAGCGAGTAAACTGTTAGCTGACTACAAAAATTATATGTCAGATTTAGCTGTCGACGCTGTTCTTCAAGTAGCTGAGAAAAAACCTGATGGATATAATATTGATTTAGATGATATTAAAATAGAAAAGAAAGCAGGAGAATCACTCACCGCTACCAAATTAGTTAAAGGGATTATATTAGATAAAGAAGTGGTACATTCAGGTATGCCTAAAAAAGTTGCGAATGCTAAAGTTGCTCTACTTAATTGTGCCTTAGAGATAGAAAAGACAGAAATGGATGCGAAGATAAATATCGAATCACCTGATCAAATGAACGCTTTTCTTGAAGAAGAGGAACGTATGCTAAAAGAGATGGTTGAGAATATATCATCATCAGGCGCTAATGTTGTTTTATGTCAAAAAGGAATCGACGATATGGCTCAACACTTCCTCGCTAAAAAAGGATTGCTTGCAGCTAGACGTGTAAAGGAATCAGATATGTCGAAACTTAGTAAAGCTACAGATGGAAAAATTGTTACTAACATTAGTGATTTAACAGCTAAGGATCTAGGACAAGTTGATCTAGTAGAAGAACGTAAAATCTCCGATGATAGAATGATCTTCATAGAAGGATGTAAAAACCCAAAAGCTGTTACTATCCTTATTAGAGGAGGAGCAGAAAGAATTGTAAATGAAGCAGAAAGAGCTCTCCATGATGCTCTCAGTGTTGTCAGAGATGTTGTCCGTGATCCAAGAATCGTGGCAGGTGGAGGAGCACCTGAAGCTGAAACGGCGGGTAAACTTCGAGAGTTTTCAGAAAGCCTCTCTGGAAAAGCACAATTAGCAGCAACAAATTTTGCCAATGCATTAGAGATCGTGCCTATTACATTAGCTGAGAATGCCGGTTTAGATCCTATCGATATCATCACAGAATTAAGATCACGACATGATAAAGGAGAACTCTGGTCTGGAGTCGACGTCATGACAGGAAAAGTGGATGATATGTCAAAATTAGGGATCTATGAACCTCTTGTAGTTAAACTTCAAGTAATAAAATCTACAAGCGAAGCTGCAAATATGATCCTGAAGATTGATGACGTCATTTCATCATCAAAATCCAAAGAGCCAGGTCCTCAGGGGCCAGAATCAAATGGTGGAGAATCAGACTACGGATACTAAATCCTCCACTATTTCTTTACCAATAGGCCCACGAAATCTTACAAGATTTGAAAAAGCGAGAATAATTGGAGCAAGATCTCTACAAATATCAATGGGTTCCCCTATTTTAATAGATATTCCACCTGAGATAAGCACCCCAATGGAAATAGCTTCTCTTGAACTCAAAGAAAACGTTCTACCAATAAGTATACGACGCACTTTACCAGATGGAACTTATCAAAATATTCCAATACGACTCCTACATAGAGATGAATAACCTAGTGAAATCATTAAATGATAAGGATAACTCATGGAAACAAGCATTTTTAATCTTGCTAGCAATTACTTTATGTGTCATAATCCTGCGTTTTTTTATTAATCCATTTTTCACATTGGAATTTGAAATTTTAATTTTTTATATACCAACAATTGTTTCAGCATTATTCTGGTTTAAGTCAATGGACAAACAATAAATCTCTAACCATTACATAGGCATCAGCTCCATCATGATAATATAAAGGAGCTGCCCTAATAATTTTAAAATCAGCACTAGTATAGAGTTTTATACCTGATGAATTCGTTATCCTAACTTCTAAATAACATTCAGATGCGCCTGATAAAGAAAGACCTTCAAGAGCTTTAAGTAATAATGACCGTCCAATACCTAATCTTCGATATGATTGAAGTACCGCAATTGATACTAGATGACCTTTTCTTACAAATCTCAATCGATTAGTTTCTGAGAGACCATACTCC
>CAZAXO010000027.1:0-16907 GCA_964489085.1 uncultured Candidatus Bathyarchaeia archaeon | reverse complement strand
AACCAATATATATCAAATTTACATGGTTCACTTTTGGTTGCCCGCACCAAGGGATCGGAGATATAGATAGATCGTTGTCTGTCCACTCCACGTGGATCTTATATACCTATTAGATAAAAGAATGAGTAATTGTTAAACGCTTGCAACATATGGCATTAAGAAGCTAGCTAATCCATCAACTGTAAGTTTTGTTAACTACGTTGATGAATCAGATATTTAGATATCCAATCTTGAGGAAAATTTTTGTGAAAAATTAGATATGAAAATTATCTTAGATTTTATTTACCCCAAATTGGAATTATAATAGATCATCTTAGCTCACTATCCAAATAATTAAATAATTTACGTTATCACTATTTATTTGTTGAAATATGAAGTGGATTTTACGAAACCTTACGATTGTTTGTGGATTAATATTTCTTTTAATAGGTATTTCAATAAATATTTACTTTGAATCATCATCTCATGAATGTGATGTCTCTCCATTCGACTTCTATATTGGAATAGATAGTTTAGAAATAGATAGTCTTAATGATATTGAATTTAATGAGATAGAAATCGTTCTAAATACTATTCAATCACATAAAAATATTAATGGAGAATCTTTGGATTATTATCAGATGGATATTCACTTGGATTTTTCCTTTACTCATTTTAATGAATCTCATATTTTTGATATTTACATCCCTTACCAGGCACATTATGAATTTTTCGATAGTATTGGTCCCTATGCTATGCTAGCTGTTCCGCCATTAATAGCAGATTGGGGTGAAAATGGTTTTTCTTTATGGGATACCAAGTATAGAGCTTCAGTTGAAGTTTTTGATGTTAATCGTCCTAATATTGAATATTTAATAGACACAAATCATGATGAATTGACCATTTATAAAGGAAATAGATATAGAACTGTTATACGAGTTGCTTATGTTCCTTTTCAAAATGATTATTGGAATAATTATAATAAATTAAAGAAAGAAGAGATTATTATTAAAATTCCTTTAATGGAAATTGTTTATTCTAGAGAATATGAAAAAGAAACATATAAAATAGAATTTTTTCAAACGAATTATGATGAAATTGAATATGTGTATGTAAATTGGGATCGTTGGCCAATTTATTTATGGAATAATTGTACTATCAAATTTAAAATTATTTATGAAGTTGATACAAAAATTATTGAGATGAATAGGTCACCAGTTGGAGGGGAAATATTGCATATTAAAGAAGAAACTATGGAAGGAGAATTAATAGATAAAAAATATGAAACTTCAACTTGGGAGATTGATATAGATAAATTTCATCAGCTCATATCATTTTCTCATCTAGATCAAGATAAAGATGATTTAAAACAATATTTTTTAACGGTAGCATACACTCTTATATCATCTGGGATAATATCATTCATAATTACTCCTATTTTAAGAAGACATGATAAAAAAGAAAAAAAGAAAACTCGTTAGCTAAATATATTAACATACATTTTAGCTAGCTATCGAATGAGTTGTAATGGGAAAAAAGCTAAAGTGATTAAGAATGGGTTATCACCTATTGGTTGAAGAGTTTTTAATCATCTAGAGTCTAGGAGTTAATATTTTTACACTTCTTGAAAAACTATCTAAAAAGTTATTTATTTTAAGTTTTAATAATTAAGTAATGTTTGATAAAAACCTCTGTCGTAAGCTTAGTGAAATAATAATTTTTTTCTCTTCTCCAAGAGATATAATAGATGAAAAACAGTCTTTCCCAAGAATAATAGGTAAAATAAATAGAATAAAAGCAAATGCTATGGGTATTGTTTTAAAACCTATTAGCTCGGAAGATACAGTACCAGGTGTTGGTCGTGCTCAAGAGCTAATAAATAAAGATTTTAAAAAAAGTCATATTGTGGTAATGCTTTTTTGGAAAAGATGGGGAACTCCAACTGGTGATTATTCATCAGGTTGTGAAGAAGAATATTATATAGCACGTAAATTGCGTAAGGAAATTTTGATATATTTCCGAAAAATCTCTTCTTATTTATTAAAACAACCTAATGAACAATTAACTCAGGTATTATCCTTTAAGAAAAATATCGCGCAAAAACAAGTTTATTATCATGAATATGAAGATGAAACAGATTGGGAAAATATATTTGAATCTGATATCAGCTCATGGCTTGACGATCATTTTCAAGATCATAAGAGTTCAAATTTCGACAAAGAAAAAAGAAAAATTTTAACTGAAAAAATATTAGAATTATTAAACGAATTTTTACCTGAGGATATAGCTGAAGAATTTGATGTTAGTAAATATTCTTCGGATTTGATATTTCGTAAACTTAATGATATTGCTAATACACTCAATTCGGATGATCCTTATTATGAACATGTTGTTAGTATTAATTCAAAAGGAGCAAAGTATAGTATAATACCCAAGAATGAAGAAGCAGCAACAAAAGAACCGTTACGCTTTAACCTCGATGTAAAAATAAAAAATAAAGATGGCAAAATTACTAAACTAAACGAATTACTGCATAAAAAGGCACTATTAAAAGAGGATATTATTCTTAATCGCGATGAAGTAGAAAAAATAGAATTATTCAAAGGAGATAAACTGCTAGCTTCATCAGAAACTCTTGGATTAAAAGAACTAAAAATTTCGCAAAGAAAGATACCTTTGCCAGTAAAAATGCTGATTCCAGATACAACTTCTTCATATGATCATATGTTATTGAATGTAACAAGAAAAACAGATCAACACATTGTTTTTTCTAACTTGGGACAAGAAGATTATCCAATCTACCTCTCTTTGATTTTGAATAAAGAAAAAAGAGAAATACTATTTAATTTAGATTCCAATATTATTGATAAAACAATTTTAGATGCTTGGAAATTCGAAAAATTTCTTTATGATCTTGTCCAAAAAAATAAATTAGTCTTCATAAATGAAAATAATAATAAGCCAGTTCTATTTTGTAATTCTAAGTTTAAGATAAAGGAGTTTCCCGACAACACCCTACTTCTTGAGTACTATAGACGAGCAGTAATTATTCAACAAACTCTTGGTATACAACTACCTTGGCCAAATATATTAACAAAAAATGATATGTTATTTATAGATAAATTATATCAAGCGATTTCTGAAGGTAGCATTTATGAACATTTCGAGATAACCTTTATTTTTCGAAAAGATACTAAAGGTCAAAAGTCAATTAATTCATTAAAAAAAGAAGGCTATATTGATAAAGTTAGATTAGATTATAGAACATTTGATTGTATTCTTTTTGGAAAAAGGATTTCATTATCAGGAAGATTTCCCTCATCATTCAGAATGAAACCAAAAGAGGACGTACAAAATGTGATAAAACAATACGAAGATACTGCAAATAAAGAAATCAATGTAGTTTTTGAAACTTTTCTAAACGAACCTGTTGAATTTAAATTTGATAATTTACCTAAAGCAAACTTTGAAAGTTTAGAAGAATTATATATCTAGTTAACATGAAATACAGATAATAATTGAAAATAATTTAAATATTTTACCTGCGTTATCTTGGGTTCAAATCCCATCCGTTTAACTTCAATAATATGATTAGAAATGAATTGGTAGGATTAGCACATAATCGATTGCTAGTCCCCGCGGGCTCGAACTCTTAATGATTATAAAATAATTTGGATGTTGTACCTATAAGAATTAGATTTATAATTATTTTTCTAATATATTCGTAACATTCAAATATTCTCTAATAATAATTAGTATTGTCCCAGAATTGCACTGCGAAGGGACATGTGCGCACCTAAACTGAGTTTGGAGACGCACCCCCCGCACCATCACTAATCAGTAGTGACATGACTTAATTACTACATAGTAACAAGTTCTGATAGAAATTAATTACCAAGGGAGTCATGCCTACGTATGAATTTATACCAGAACTCCCCTTTTTTTATTTCTTTAAAAAGAATCGCTTAATCAAGCAGTCACTGCTCATCGTATGCACTACTTGAAATATTATATGTCTATACGTTGATATTATTGTCATCTCATTAATAAAGTGAGTAAGAATGAAATCAAGTTTAATGATAAGAATCTTTCATATACCATCGAGTGAGTATGCATTTTTTCGATTTCTGAAGAAAGGATATCCTCTCATCCTTATGGGTATCCTCTTAACCTCCTTAGTATCTGTGTTTAACATCGAACCTATAGCCGCTCAAGAGATAGTTGACGTAGAGAGCCCAACCCAAGTTCGGGTGAATAGCAACTTCTGGGTAAATGTTCTGTATCACTATGAGGTTGATGGACCTGCAGGATTGCATATTGAGATCCAGATTCTTGAGGAGGAAACGGGGGACCTTCAAGGCGAACACCTCTCCGACCCTATGTTTCCTGATCCAGGACATCATGAAGGAGAGACTAGTGCAGGTGTTCAGCTGATTGCTCCAGATAGTGTTGGAGTATGGGAGTTAAATGCTGTCCTAAGTGGTGGGAATGAAATGCGGTTCAGTGTTGAAGTCGTGGGAGATGATTTTCCACCTAGTGTGACGATTACGAGTTTAGAAGCAGATCTCGACAGTCTTCAACTAGGAGATTTTACTAATATACATGGAACAGTGGATTACAGTATACCCGAAGGATCTAGTTTTTTAATCATAGTCACAACTTCGTATGGAGCGCCACCTTCTACTCTATTTTATTACAGTGGAGGCCCTTGGGCGTTAATACCAGAATTTGCATACGAGATGGTTCTTTCAGACTTATATAGGGCAGGTGATCCAGGGCTCTGGGGAACCTCGGTTCCATCATCTGGAATGGAGGATTTCTTTTTTGTTGTTAACGCTCCTCTTGAGCCTCTTGATTGGACACTTTATTTCCGAGTATTATATTTCAGTCCAGAAGGAGAGGAGATACAGTTGGGAAGCCGTGAATTAACTATTGAGGTTTCAACTCGATCAGAGATGTGGGCGAGACTCGACACGGCTGACTCTGATCCTACCTCACCAGGCGATATATATCGGGTAATTGTTTCGGGAAGATACTTTTTTCTAGATGAAGAACCTCATACTATTCGTATCGCAATATGGAATACTGTTCTCGGTGAGTATCTTTCAGAAGGCGGTAGTCACGAAATTCCTGACGTCACTGGTTCAGGCTCTTTCTTTGAGGTATTAAATCCTCGTGCTCCGTTAGCTATAGGTGAATATTCCTATTCAGCGCATCTTCTTGTCGATGATGATCTGAAAGACTCCTTTGATTTTGTGGTTATTGTTGGTATAGAGACCGTAATCGAATATGAACTGGAAATAGTTAATGTTGAGTCGGTTCCTGAAGTACGTTATGGGGAATCATTTGATGTGGAGATGCTGGTGCGTTATGATCTACCTGATGACCCGTTAGACTCTGATTCAACTTTAACCTGTCTTATCGGTTCTGGTATTATGGCATGTTTTGCTTTTGATAGTATTTCTGTTAGAGGAGCGGGAGAATCAACTATCTTGCTTAATGTCCCCTCAGAGTATGTGCCCCCACGTAATGGACCGCTTAATCTTTTAGCCTTTGCGAGTGCCAGAAATGAGCCGGTAATAAGAGACCTCGTCGATTTTTCGGAGTTCACCGTGGATATCGTAGGAGCTGAGGAAGGAATCGAAGGAGGATCTTCTGACTGGAAGGCGATTGACGGATGGACGTCCTTCCCTACACCTTTTGGTGGCGTCGACATCAGGTTCTGGGCTATTCTACAGGTTGATACCTCGGATCCACTCCCACAACAGGTGTGGCTGACGCTTGACGTGGATGGATCTGATATACTAAGGGAGGCAATAGTTTATCAGCCTGATATGGATTACTACGCATTCCAATCCTCACCTCTTTGGACCGCAACGCCGGGTGAGCATATCGCTGTTTGGCGTGTGGATCCTGATAGAGATTATACGGACCCGAACCTCGACAATAACGAATTTCAAATCAGATTCACCGTGGAGGAGTCGCCTCCACCCTTTATTCCACCTGAAGGAGAAGAACCCCCGCAGCCTGATGAGGAGTTCGATTTCTACGTTACCGCTAACCCTACTGAGAGGACTCTCGCCAGTTCCGTCTCATACACTGTAAACGTAGAGTTATCCTCGGGTGAACCGGAGACGGTCCAACTCAACCTAATGGGAGCTCCAGCCGGCGTATCCCACTCGTTCAATCCATCCTCAAACCTGCCCCCCTACAGCTCAGAGTTGACAATAACAGGCAGCCAAAGCCTACCTGCCGGTACCTATAACATGATGATCGAGGCGTCAGACGGCGAAAAGACACGTTATAAACCGATAATCCTCAGGGTTGAGGAAGGAGCAGATTACGAGCTTTCAGCCTCACCCAGAGTTATTCAGGCACAACCTGGAGAGACAGTAGAATATACGATCTCAGCCTCATCCGATTCAGGTTACAATCAATACGTTAACCTGGTGGTCTCGGATCTTCCAAGCAGTCTAACCAGTAGGTTGGAATCCTCAGCAGGCATACCAGACTTTGAGACAGCCCTACATGTGGATGTGGGTGAAGATGTTACGCCTAGAGTTTATCATATAACGGTGACGGGGTCAGGACCTGAGCCTAAAAGTGCGACCTTTACTCTTAACGTTAGGGCACCTCTCTCAGAAGAGACAACGGAGGAAGATAGGTCAGCCTTAACATATTACCTCCCACTCCTGTATCTCATCGTGATCATAGCTGTAGTTATCTCTAGCGTGGTATTGGGTATTAGACGTGTGAGAGGTAGACCCGTGAAGACTGGGGCTTTCTGCATCGAGTGCGGGAAGAAGATTCCGTTTGGAACCGAGTTCTGTCCTAAATGTGGGGTAAAACAGGAAAGGGAGGAGTAGAGAGGTATTATGTTCGATTTAGTAGGTAACGATGTGATACGCATGAAAATGAGCATTAGAGGAATCTTGCTGATCGGTTTGATATTCCTAACGCTTCTCAGTTTCATCGATTCCGCTTCAGCTAGCTAGCTACAAATTGCCAAAGCTCACAGGTATGTTGATAAAGTGCACAAAAAGGGAAATGTAGTTATAACTGTGGAAATTAATAACAATACTTAACAAATTAGAGAGTGAGTGAAATGCTAAACCGTATCACCGATATGTCACTACGCAAAGCTGCAATATTGGCAGGGATTGGGTTTCTAATCATGTTGCCCCTTGGTCTCTTCGGTATGCCACTCTACTCCAATCTTATTGTGTCGGGAGATGCTTCAGCAACAGTCAATAATATTCTGGCTAATTTGTTGCTATTCCGTATGGGTATTGCTAGCTATCTAATCATCCTTATTCTTGATGTGGTGGTAGCTCTGGGACTTTATGTTGTACTCAAACCAGTCAACAAGAATCTCGCGTCGTTGCAGATGTGGTGTAGGTTGATATATACCGCTATTGCAGGCATCAGTCTGCTTGCTCTCGTGTTGCTATTTATCAATGCGTATAACTATGGACAACTTATTGCATATCTATTTTTTATTCCTCATATCTTTATCCTTGGTTATTTAGTTTTCAAGTCAGGCTACCTTCCCAGAAGTCTTGGTGTCTTGTTGATTATCGCATCTTTTAGCTATCTACTACTACTGTATGGAGATTTTCTTTTACCTCAAAGCTGGCCAGAAGCAGTAATTCTGATTGCCATGCTGCTTGCAACTGTTGGGGAAATTTCACTTGGTATTTGGCTTTTATTGAAAGCTTCAGAGGTGCAAACTAAATGTCAAAAACTGTATTTCACTGAGGACCTTACTTGATTTTTGTGTTCCCGAACCTATCAATCCTATCTATTTTTCCGTAAAAAAGGATCAAGCAAATCTAATAAGAATAGTACACACTCTAGATAGTAAATAATCATGTGTTGGGTTTATTTTTATATTGAATTTTTACTGGTAAATTGGGGTTCGGGTCCCACCCCCCCGCACCAAAAAACACTCATTTCAAGCTAACTAATTTTGCCTTAAGTTTCACATCGACAGTCCTTAATGCGTATGAGACTGGACAATTCTTTTTCGCATTATTGGCATACTCTAAGAATGTTTTTTCGTCAACTCCTACAACTTCTGTATTGGTGTTTAGAGTTATCGTCGTAATTCTGAAATTATCTTCAACTTTATCTAGAGTCACTTCAGCTTCTGTTTCAATCCTTTTGGGAGAGTATCCTACCTGAGCAAGATCGTTTGCCAGAGCCATGGATAAATATGTTGCATGCGTAGCGCCAATTAATTCCTCTGGATTAGTATCTTTTCCTTCTTCAAACCTGGACGCAAAAGAATAATTTCCCTGGAATACACCACTCCCTGATCTTATGAATCCTTTACCCTTTATGAGACCTCTTTCCCAAACAGCATTGGCATGGCTTACTTTCATGTTTTTTATATCGGTATCTTTATTATAAGAATACATACTAACTTGCAATAATTTTTACCGATAAATATGTGTAGAGATTTCATTCCCTTCGCATCATAATCAATCAGTGATAGGCTAATATTGAGCTCAATATTATTTTATTTATTCCTTAGTTGCATTATTTTTTTACGAAACGAAGCCAAAATCATGAACCCTTGTGTTTTGACCATTTCGTCGTATAGAAATTATCGATAAAACTGATCCTATAACGAAGACTTCTATCGTATATAGAGTCGATTTATCTTTGGACATATTTTATTTTGTTATTGTTCTTTTTAAGATTTAGTCTAACTTCATCATTTTGGGTAATTAATAAATAATGGCTCGAATAATTCTCATTTAAGCTATAGTTAAAACTTCGTATTTTGAAGTGTAAGAGTGAATTATGTGCATGAGGTCATTATCGTTTCGAGAAGTAGGTTTGCTGATTCTCACAATCACTTTAGTATCTACTATACTTTTACCTACAGAAATTAAATGTGATGAAACTCTTCAACTCAATATACGTGTTGAAAAAGAATCGTATGATATCAATGAACTTATACGAATATCTGGTAGGGTATTAACGAATACTGGTACTCCAGTCTCAAATGCGATTATCTCGATTCAAGTATTGGGACCAAATTTTACAACGTCTCATATTGCACTTAGATATTCTGACGAGACCGGGGCTTTCTTAGAGGAGTACTATACGCCAGAAGGCGCTCCCACAGGTACATATACTGTCTATGTTAAAGTGAGTAAAGCAGGTTTTGAAGACATAGGAGCTGAGATAGTATATTCAATTATTCCAGAATTTCATATTACATATGCTATAATACTTCTTACACTCCTTTTGCTGTTAATTAATTTTCAAGATAAAAATCGCATAAAAGTAAACTCAATTTATTACCTTAGAAAATAGACGTAAAATATACGTTGATAGTAAATTATACTTCAAGTTAGTATTTGCACAACGGTTAGCTGAATTAAACCTGTTAGGCAGTCAATATAGGTGTTCATATCTCTATATTGCTTATGATAGTAAGATCTCTTGTTTCCTATAGTTGCGTCTTTTTAACTGTTTTTTATTCTTCCTGAAAATTTACACGTTTAGGTAAAATACATATGTAACCTTGTAGCACATACAAACATTTAAATACAAAATGGTTTACCTACAAAAAGATAAGCCTAACATTAGAAAAGGTGAAAGGAAATGCAAAGAAAATATCTAAACTTTACAACCTACCTATTAATACTGACCCTCTGCTTCGCGACATTAACAATAATGTACGCACCAAATGTAGCAGCTAAAACAAATAAAAATGATTTCCTCTTAAAGGTTACACCTGCCGATAGAAGCATAAATGTAGGAGAACAAGCAAAATTTATAGTAACCGTAGAATCCATATCAGATAGTAATTCGTGGAAACACCTAGGGAAAGTTCATCTGACTTTACTTGGAGTCCCTTGGGATGCACTTGGAGTATTCTCACAAAGTACTGGTATACCAACTTTTGAATCGAAGTTAAAGATAATTACAACTCAGGATGTTGAACCGGGATTATACGAGATAACTATCATTGCTCTCAGTAGAAAAGGTAGAGAAACTGCCAAAATTGCTCTCTTAATTAACGGCGAATCTACAGAGAAAAGTATCACATCTACCCAAACTACGAGTACTCAAACCACGAGCACCACAACACAAACTGAATCCCCAAGTGAACCAGAACAGTTAGAAGTAACGTTCTCAACCGATAAGTTATCGTATAATAGCGGTGAACCAGTATCAATACTCGGAGTTGTTCAAGATTCTTCTCAAAACTCTGTTCAAGATGCAAGTATTTCCATCCAAGTAGATGATCCTTTAGGTTCAGCAGCTCATATTTATCAAACAACAACTGATTCTTATGGATCATTTAACGATACATTTACTTTGGACGATAATGCTCTACATGGAACATATTCCATCTTTGTTACAGCAGCTTATCAAGGAGATCAAAGTCAGGCACACTCTACCTTTGTAGTAGGGGAAAGTAGCACCCCATCAGTTTCAATAGTCAGCATGACTATAACAGCGAATGGTCAACAAGATACCATAGAGCCCGGCATGGAAGTTTTAATAGCGATTCAAGTTTCAAATTTAGGAGCTAAATTGGAGAATGGAATGGTATGGCTTGAAATAGATGATCCCAGTGATATCCCTGTATATATCACGTTATTGAAGACAACGATAAATAATAATGATACAATTGGAGTAGAGTTTCATTTCTTCTTACGCCAGGACGCTGTTGGAGGAGTCTATACGGCAAATGCCTACGTCTCTAACGGATTAATATCTGAGGGTGGCATATTTCTCGATATGGAACAGCAGATGTTCATTGTAGAAACATCGTCACTTCCAGTCACGACGACAACATCGATGACAAATTCAACGTCGACGACGAACTCAACATCTACTGAGACCATTACAACGACAACAACTACTTCAGAGCTGGTAACAACATCGATGACAAATTCAACCTCAACAACAAATTCAACATCTACTGAGACCATTACAACGACAACAACTACATCAACGACTGAGCCTTAACAAAAAAGTGGAGAACATTACTATGAAACTTAAATTAAAAAGTTCTAAAATTATTACTTCTGCTATCTTTGTGATGTTACTAGCAGTAGGTATCTCTGCAATTCACGAGGTTCAAGCGCAAGATCAATTATCCGTCACGTTCTCAGTAACTAATGAGGATGACTATACAATAGTAACTGGTACGGTTACCAATTCCAATCAAGAACCGGTTGAAGGCGCAACAACATCTATTCAAGTTGATGACGGATCAGGGAATGCTGTACATTTCAAAATGGTCTATACCGATCAGAGTGGTGTATTCACCGATAAATTCAAAGTTCCAGAGGGTGTAGAAGGTGAGTGCACTGTATATATTTCAGCAAGCAAATCTGGATATGACGCTGGGATCGTCCAAGCAAACTTTACAGCAATACCAGAATTCTCCACATTACTTCCATTAGCTGTTACTGCGTCATTATTCTTCGCTAGTGCCCTACATAAAAGGAAATCCAAGTAATAACTTCAATAAACCGAAGTTAACCCCCATTTTTTCTCTTTTTTTTTATTTTCAACTCCATTTGAACATTACTCAATGCCACTACATTTATTATAATCTCAAATTTAGCTAACTCTCTTTTCTCGTGTGAGTTCAGATCATCCCTATATCGTAGCTAACTTCTATCAGTGAAAAAGAAACATAACAATCTTAATAGGTTCTGATAAACAAATATTATTGGTAGGGTTTAGTAAATATGACGCCTAGAAAGAAGGTCACTTCTGAATATTTTGATATTGTTGATCCAATAGCGGATCAATTAGATGATATTACAAAACAAACAAAGCGAGTCGTTGAAACTGGAGTTGATATTCAACAAAATTTTAGGTATCTCGCTATTGGTCTACGAGGAATTACTAGACGTACCTCAATGAAGGTTCTTAGTTCCGTTCTCAGCTTCGCGACGCCAGTAGATATTGAAAATGTTGTTGAGGATGTTACTTCCTCTGCTATAACTGTTTACAGATTTGTGAAGAATTCAGGTCTTTTACCCTTGTATGCATCTCGGTTCAGATATTTTAAATATGAAGAACAAGATTTATCGGAGTTTCTTGACGATATAGAAGGAGCAAGGGATATGATAGCGGATATGGAATTTGATAGGATCGATATGACGTATTCAATAGATGTAGTTAGAGGTGCGGAGTCGCTAATTAATGCAATGAGTGGATTAAAGTCTAAAAGTATATCCGGAGCAAAAACATTAGCTAAAACAGGACTTAAATTTAAGGGAATCACCGATAAGATACCTGGAGTTATGGAAAAAGAAGCCACATCTGCAAAACTCGAAAAACAACAGGCAGAACAAGCAACCGCTACAACCGAAACCATGAAGGAACGACTAACTTCCATCAAGAATGATTGGCCTCAATTTCAATCAGCTGTTGATAATCTCTGTATCCGTCTCAAACCAATTTTATCACAATTAAATGAAGTGTTAGGTGTGCAAACAAGTAAAGGAAAAAGACGGGCACCCTCTGCAAAGTTTGAAGTTTATTCGGATAAGAGTAAGCAATTCCGTTTTCGATTGAGAGCTGCAAATAATGAGATCATTGCTGTAAGTGAGGCCTATACAACGAAAAAAGCTTGTATGAATGGCATAGAATCCATAAAAAATAACGCGTTACTAGCTGAAACGGATGATCAAACTAAATAATAGAAACACACTATCTTTTTTAAAAGTCATATTATTCTCTAAATCTACTTGTTAGCTTTCTAACTCCAGCATTCATAATTAAAGTTATTAAGTTGGATTTCTTATTTTCTAAATGGTGTTTATTTAATAAAATGAAGAAAGAGTGAAAGAAATGAGTAAAGCTCTTCTGGGGTTTATTCTGTTTCTTACGCTTAGTTCTTTCATAGTAAGTGTGCACACTGATGAATACATAGAAGTTCTCAATTACAAATCCTATGTAGATACAGATGGACATTTTTGGATAATTGGTGAAATTCAAAATACTCGAGACGAAAACTTAGAACTTGAATATGTCTGGGCAACATTCTATGACAGTGATGGCGAAGTAATTGATACACTTATTGAACCACCTGTAAGTTTTCTAGTTAAACCCAATATGAAAGCGCCATTTTTTTTACATCACAGTAACGCCTCACAAATGCCCAAATTTACAACCTATGATATTAATTTCTATTTAAAACCCACCTCGTATACAACCTATACGTCATTATCTATACAATCACATACTAATTCAACCGATACTCTGGGAAATTTATTAATAACTGGTGATGTAATCGTTGGTACACTAAAAGAGCCTATACGAACTTTGAAAGTAATCGTAACAGGCTATAATAGCTTCAATGAAGTTGTTGCGATTGGATGGCATACAATACGAACTAATCGATTCGACTCAATAAAATCTGGAGAGACGGTATCATTCTCAATTACCCTACCCCAGGATCGTGCAAAACTTGTTGCATATTATACACTCTTTGCAGAAGCAATAGATTCAACTTATCAAATGGCTTACTACTCTACTTCTATTCCAGAGTTTCCACTGCAAATAACACCATTCATTCTTATTATTGCTACTTCTATAGCATTACTAATCTTTAGACCAAAAAAACGAGTATTCAATATTTCAGATTGATTATTCATTAAGTGATCTGTCAATACCTGAAAGATAATAAACGATAAAAAAAGGTAAAATCAATCATGAATTGGTCTCTTCAGTACCAGCTGAGCATTGATTTAATAATATAAAAATTAGAAAGGATACTAAAAAGTTCATTATTCTCTAAACAATTAATTCTTAAGCTTGTTAATTGAAATTAACTCTATCATTAAAATAGTTAGGTTTATTTATTAAATATCTGTTGTTATCCTCGTTATCTAAAAGCGATTTATACTATTACCCGATCCTATTTGATTTTAATTATAAAATACGTAAGTAGTAGAATAACCACTGTAGCGACGAAAGTTCCATATATGAATGGATAGATCGGGTTTACATAATCCCATAGTAACCCTGCTATAATACCTGCTGGTAGTGCACCTAAACCAACAAATGTATGAAACACTCCTAAAGCTGTCCCTCTCATATCTTTGATAGAAAGATCCGATACAAAGGCTCGTTCAGTTGCGTTAATAAATGCATACATTAAACCATAGATAATAAACAAGATTCCAAAAATATATAACGAATTAAAATAAACGAATCCTAAACATATTGGTATGAATAAGGAATAACCCATTAAAAGTACTTTCTCTCTACCAATTCTATCTGATAACATACCTGAAGGTATCGAAAAAATAGAATAAACTATTTGAAATAACGCGTATAGTAATATTGGTATCCCAATTTTAAAAATTCCTGAAAACGCTTCTTGAGATTTTAATACAAAAAACATGTAACTGAAATTTCCCATAGCAAAGACCGTTGCTATTCCTATGAAAACTTTTAATTTAAGAGAAAGTTCTTCGAGATTGCTCAGTAAAGCCGTTCGTTTGGGTCTACTCTTTCTCTCTTTCACAAAAAGTATTGGCACGAGAGCAAAAAAAGAGAGGATTCCTGCTATAATTAGAATAGATCTGAACTCAAATCCTAGATACCAAAAAAGAGCGAAAGCAATGATTGTTCCTAGGAAAGCACCTAAACTATCCATTGCTCTATGCATTCCAAAACCTCTTCCTCTCGTAGTTGTTTCGGTTGAGCTAGCTAATACAGCATCTCTTGGAGCTGATCTTATTCCTTTCCCAACTCTCTCTAATGGTCGTAACAATAAGATATGGATCGGAGAAGTAGCAACTGTAAATAATAATTTTGCAACTGCAGATACAGAATAACCGGCGAACACTAATGGAATCTTCCTCTCAAATTTATCAGACCAATATCCAGAAAATACTTTCAACAAACTTGCTACGCTTTCCCCGATTCCACCGATGAGCCCAACGATTAATCCCGTCCCTCCTAATTGAGTAATGAACATTGGTAAAATAGGTAGTATCATCTTACTACTCGTATCATTAATGAAACTAACTAATCCCAACAGAAATATATTAAACTGTAAATATGATGGTATGTTTATAGATGTGCTATTCCTTCGCTGCCCTCTCAAGCGCCCTATAGCAAAGATAATGCCTTTTAACTTCATAAGGAAATTAATGCTCATAGTGAATTATCTCACATTCTTCAACTTGATTTCCAACTTATATTTACTACGATTTCATTTCTAGCAATTAAGGAAAATAAAGATAATAAAATTACTCTAATTCTGATCAATGTAAAAAAACATAAAAAAATAGGAAAAAAGAGTAGTTTAGAATCAGTTATCAACATCTTTTTTAGGTATTCTTTTATAATTGAATTGATATATTTTATCTGATGTATTATGCCATCAAAGTTTGAAGTATATTCGGATGCAAGTGGGCAATTCCGTTTTCGATTGAGAGCTGCAAATAATGAGATCATTGCTGTAAGTGAGGCCTATACAACGAAAGCGGCCTGTATGAATGGAATCGAGTCAGTAAAAACTAACGCTCCAATCGCCGAAATCGAAGATAAATCATAAGAATAACAATCTAACTTCCTATCTTTTTTTATTTGCCTTTTTTGAAAATACTGCAAAAATATCTCCTAGTTAAAGAGTGCACTAAATAAATTAACAATTCACCTCTTAGAACTATATTTATTAGGGAAATTTGTTTTTCTTTACTAAATTAGCTTTGATTACCAGATAATTCAATTAATTGACTATAAGAAAAGATACGTGTAAGGTTTTAGATATGAGTTTTAAATATTGTCCTGGAGTTAAAGATCTGGTAGGACCTACACAGATAATAATACGAACGTGTCCAGCTTGTGGAGAAGAAGTTGAGTTCTTCAGTGATGAAACTGAGACTCAATGCACAGAATGCGGAAAAACCATGCATAGAGAAGCCTCACCCTCATGTGTTACTTGGTGTGAGTATGCTAAAAAATGTATAGACGACTTAGAAAATAGAAACCTTATACCTTCATCAAAAGCGGAAGAACTTAAAGCTCTCTGTAAAAAAAAGGAATGAAAATCGCCATAACAAAAATATCCTTAATTTAACTAGCTGGCATCCTTCTGATTATTGGAGACATTTGTTCAGCTAGCTAGCTTAACGTAAATAACAGTAAATACTCCTTATTCTACTATAACACTAACTATCTTCCAGTAAATTAGATGCTATCTTTCAGTGGATAAGCTGAAATAGTTTCCTTACGTTGACTTCCATTATAATTATAGGTGATTTGCCATAAGGGAAGCCACGCTAATGCAACCAATTGTACATGTATATCACTCCGTCTCGGCTTGACTTCTTCTATTGTTAGATCCTCTATAGTTAGATTCCATTTACCTGTAATTTCATCTACGGCTTCTTTCAGTTCATTTTCTAGTTTAGTCATTGTTTCCTTTAGTTCCGAAATTTCCTCCTTAGTTTCTTCTATATTTCTCTTTGCTTTAGCTGTCATACGTCTTCTACGTGCAATAGTAGTCCCGGCGCTGGTTCTTCGTCTCCCTAGGAAGAATCCTAGTACTTCACCTCCAATTCCTAGCATCTCCTCTCGCTTACGTGCTTCATATTCGGCTTCGTCACTAGTTAAATCCCTTCCTAACTTACTCAATTTCTTATCTAATTTTTCGAAGCTTTTTTCATATTTTCTCTCTAGTTTATCAACTTCCGCATCGCGTTGTTCTCGAGCAGCTTGTTGTATTCGAATTGTAAAGTCGCGGCTGCTTTCACCAGGAAGTTGGAAAATATCCAAGTCCTTATGTACTCGCATCCTGAGAAGACTATGATAGTAAAGCCATTCTTCAAGATCCTCCCCTATCCTCTTCAGTTCTTTTGCACTGTTCGCTTTTTCAGGTATTGAAGCGAAGAAAGGCCGTTTATCAGAACGTGTATACCCTGGAC
>CAZAXO010000026.1:0-17144 GCA_964489085.1 uncultured Candidatus Bathyarchaeia archaeon | reverse complement strand
ATCTCCGACTTACTCTCAATGAGACCCGAGGCCGGTATCTTAGACCAAACTGGACCACCGCCCCTCTAATAGGATTGTTAGTTGAGACGATAATA
Organism: uncultured Candidatus Bathyarchaeia archaeon; assembly: GCA_964489085.1. GTDB lineage: Archaea > Thermoproteota > Bathyarchaeia > 40CM-2-53-6 > DTGE01 > CAZAXO01. The sequence goes on along the minus strand of CAZAXO010000026.1, from coordinate 17,049 downwards.
AAAATATTGGAATTGTCGAGTTGATAACTATTTGTAAGAGCTGATTTATACTCTAATTTTTTAAACATGTTAATTTATAATTTTATGTAGGAGAGATGATTACGTTGAAAAGTCTCGATAAAACGAGTGCTAAGATTCTTGATGCCGCTTCATCTCCAATTCGCTTGGAAATACTTAAATTATTATCTCGAAAGGGTCAACTTCCTTATACTGAAATAATGTTCGCTGTAGATCTTGATCCCATAAAAGATGCAGGAAAATTCGTTTATCATTTAAATAGTTTAAGTGATGCTTCATTAATCATTATCAATAAAAAAAGTAAAAAATATTCTCTCACAGACTTAGGTGAAATTGTTGTAAGTTTCTCACGGGACCTTGAGAATTTCATAGCGGTTAAGAAAGGAAGATTATATGTACGAACATCAAAGCTATCTATAGAGGAGTTTGATAGATCAACTATAGCAAATAGTCTCGTTAAAGAAGCAGGGGTCCCTCTTGAATTAGCACAAAACATAGCTGCTGAAGCTGAAGAACGCCTTATTAAACTGAAAACACAATATCTTACGGCTCCTCTAATACGGGAATTCGTAAATTCACTTTTGTTAGAGAAGGGGCTAGAGGAATACCGTCATAGATTGACGCGATTAGGTATGCCCGTATATGATGTGACACAAGTCATAGAAGATACGGAGAAAAAAGGGTTATCCGTATCAGCTGTAGAAGACGCAGCTAGTTCTTCAGTCTTGAAAGAATATGTTCTTCTCAGAGGGGTCCCAAGGGAAGTAGCTGACGCGCATATAGCCGGCTTAGTACACTTGGATATAGCAGAAAATTGGTTACTTAAACCGGACTCAATATCATATGACTTAAGAACCGGACTAGGTTTACCAGGTTTATTTCATGACATCAATTTTACTTTAGAAAATGTTCTTAATTTTGTTGAGCGGATTTATATAAGATCCTCAAATAACGTCTCTAATAGTCAAGTTTTTCCATTCTTTAACATATTTCTGGCACCATTCATCTTAGGAATGGATTTAACGTACTGTGGAAAACTCTTCGATAATTTTTTGGAGAGATTAAATGAGGAAGTGCACCTTAACCCTTTCATGCCAAAACTTTCTCTTGGAATATCACTGGGGATTCCTAGGGAACTTCAACAGGAAACGGTATATCCTGTTAAGGAAGGAAACAAGGTATACGGCGATTTTGGAGATGATGCTCGTACCGTTGCCTCCCTATTACTGAAGTCAGCCTATAAACTCGCTAGGAAAGTGCCTCTCGTTAATCCATTATTAGTTGTAAATCTAAGTGATCAAGATAACAAATCAATGGAGGACCTCTACTCTTTAGCAGCTCAAGGCATAACCTCTTTAGATTTTACAGATGATCTTGATGCTATTTATTTTGGGGATGGAATTCGTCTCTCTTCTAATTGGTCAGGTGATTGGCGCGCAGATGTTATGAGTACAGGCCACGCCGGAACCGTATTTCTAAATTTAGCTAGAGTAGCATACGAGTCTAAAGGTAACTTCGAGCGATTTAAAAAACTCTCAGAGAGTGCTATACAATTAGCAGTAGCTGCTTTCCAGGCTAAAAGAAATGCTTTAAATGAAAAACTTCAAAGTGGCTTTCTTCCCATGTTAAAGAAGATGAACTTCTCCCTTGAGAATGCGCAGTATGGTATAGGATTATTAGGGATTAGTGAGGCTGCCACTATCTATGAAGGTACCAACATAGGAATAAGCGAGAAAGCTTTAGACTTCGCTCTTAACACGTTAAGGCATCTAAGTGAATCAGCTTCTTCGCTATCCAAAGAATTAGATATGCGTATTAATCTATTACAGAAATCAGGTGAAGATTGCTCCTCACGCCTCGCTCAATTAGACCTGAAATTATTCGGTAAAAGTAATATAAAATATCAGGGGTTAGAGAGTAATCCATACTATACGGATCTACCTCTTCTCCCTTCAAAGTTGGAAATCTCATTAGAAGAACGAGCACTAATTGAGGGTAAATTTCAGCAATATCTTATGGGAGGTCATCTCTGCGTCTTCAGAATCGCTGATGCTAAACCTACTGCAATTAAACACTTCACTGCTAAACTCAAAGATAGAGGAATACAAGCTGCTAAATACGCAAGAGAAATTTCATATTGCACTGCGTGTTTGAAGGTAACTCCAAGATTAGTATCAATATGTCCTTCATGTAGAGGAGCTTCTATAGTACCGTATGGAGTGGCATCATCATCACTTAAGCCTTTAAAGCTTTGGCCTACCTCAAAGAGAAGGGTGATGAACGAATGGGTAAGGTATAATATGAAGTAATTTTACTCTATCGCTTCAAATATTAATGCTATCATAGCCATCCTCACTAATACTCCATACCATACTTGTTTAAAGTATTTGGCGTGAGAAGTTTCGTCTACTTTATAGTCAATTTCATCCACTCGAGGAAGAGGATGCATTATTATTAGTTGCTCTTTAGCGTACTCTAAATCGTTAATAGACAGTCTATATGATTTTTTAACTTTTTCATATTCAGCAGGATCTACAAATCGCTCTCTCTGAATTCTCGTAATGTACAACACATCTAATTTATCTATAATTTTAGATAAGTCCTGCCATTCATGAATTTTGACTCGGTCTTTTATATCTCTTAGAACTTCTTCCCTCATTTTGAGTAATTCAGGAGACACAAAATGGATCTTCACGTTATATCTGGATAATGCATATGCTAAACTATGAGCAGTTCTCCCATACTTTAGATCCCCTAGTAATCCTATCTCAAGATCATCAATTGTCCCCATTTCTTTTCGTATAGTATACATATCAAGCAAAGCTTGAGTTGGATGTTCACCAGATCCTGATCCCGCGTTGATTACAGGAATCTCAGCAAAGTCTGCTGCAAGTCTTGCGGCCCCCTCTAACGGATGCCTGATCACGATAAGATCCGCATAATTTTCTACAACTCTAATAGTATCCGCTAAGTTTTCTCCTTTTTCTACGGAAGTACCTTTTGGTTCGTGAAATCCTATACATCTACCTCCAAGTCGTAGCATAGCCGATTCAAAGCTTAACCTCGTTCTCGTACTGGGTTCAAAGAAAAGCATCGCGAGTAACTTTTCTTCTAATAACTTAGAACGTTTCTCTAAGAGAGGCTCCATAGCATCAGCTATTTCGAAAAGATAATCCATTTCATCTCTTAAAAAATCATTTATTGATAGGATATCTCGTCTCCTAAAACTAGTGCCTCGTTTTGTCATTTATTACTCAAGAAATAATGTTACATATTAGTACAAGTTAAGTTTAACTTATCGAATCCGCCTATAGAACTAAGGTGATATATTTTGAAAAGAGATGAGCTCTATGTCAAAAAGATAAAAGATGGAACCGTTATAGATCACATATCACCTGGCCTCGCACTTGATGTACTTAATATATTAAATATAACAGGAAAAGATGGACGAATAGTTAGTGTTGTCATGAATGTTCCGAGTAGAGAACATGAAAAAAAAGACATAATTAAAGTTGAAGATAGAGAACTAAAACCAGAAGAAGTAGATAAAATTTCTCTGATATCCCCTAAATCCACCATTAATATAATTCGAAATTATATGGTTCATGAGAAAAAAAATGTAAAGCTTCCTGAACTCATCAGGAATATGCTGCAATGTAATAATCCCTCATGTATAACAAACGCAAATGAACCCGTTGAATCTAGATTCAATATTGAAAGTATAGGACCACTACGTCTACGATGCTTATACTGCTCTAGAATAATGGACCATGAGACTATCCTAAGTAAATTTCAAAAATAACTAGTCTATAATTGTATTTCAATATCATGTTAACATCAGCCATAGAGCTATGAGTCATAGAATCATTTGTTTACTTTAGAGATAATGAGAGAAAAGAAATGAATAAATCACTGGTTTTGTTAATCACTTATGGCTTTCATGTTTGGGATTAAATGCTATGAATGTCTTAGTGGTTGAATGTAAATTATATAATAAGCCATCCCGGTTAGAAGAAGTTACTAGCATGGCGAAAACTATAGGTTATAATGTAGTCGGTCAAGTTCAACAAAAAAGGAAAAGCCTTCATCATACTTATACAATTGGGATTGGGAAACTTGTTGAGATCAAGGCTATCATAGAAGAAGATGCGATAGACACTATTATATTCTCAAATACGTTATCAAGTGCTCACGTATTTAATCTTCAACGTAAAATGGGTCGCGATGTAAGAGTTATTGATCGAAATTTACTCATACTTGAGCTATTTGAGAAGAGATCTAGGACTATTGAAGCAAAGCTTCAGATACAACTTGCTCGCCTTAAATATACATTCTCTTGGGGAAGAGAATATATCAAGTTGAAGGGACTCCTAGGAGAACAGGTTGGTTGGAGTGGACCTGGTGATTATCCATATAAAGAGTATGAGAAGGCTGCTCGTCGCAGAATAAGTGGTATAAAACGTAAACTTGAGGATATTCGATTTAAAAGAGATCTGTTCAGGATGAGAAGACGAGAACTGGGTTATCCGATAGTTGCCCTAGCAGGTTATACACAAAGTGGAAAAACGACTCTTTTTAATAGACTTGCCATGGAGAATAAAAAGATTGGTTTAGGTCCTTTCACGACTCTTTCTACTCTTGCTCGACGTGTTAGTCCTATCAAAGGGATAGCGTTTATACTTGTGGATTCGATAGGTTTCATAGAGGATATGCACCCCATAATCATCGATGCGTTCACTGCTACGTTACGAGAAATAGCTGATTCGGATATTATTCTCCTCTTTATAGATGTAAGTGAAAAACAAAAAATTTTAGAAAGACACCTAATTTCCTCAGATACTATCCTGAAAAGAATAAATGTTAGAGGTAAGATACTGATCTGTTTCAATAAAATTGATTTGGTGAGTAAAGATCATCTTAAGGACATTCAAAATATAGTTTCATATCATCTTCCCGGCTTACCTACAATTCGGATAAGTGCTAAGATAGGAACAAATCTAAGTAACCTTATAGAGAAGATACAAATTATGTTACAAGACGAAGTACCTACATACCATATGAATTCATTGATACCTGATACGTGAGCTTAGCTAGCTTGATGTTTTAATATTAACATGTAATATAGATGCTGGAGAGTGTCAGGTATAATTGGTGGTATAGTTTTATGAAAAAGCTGTCCATTACTGATAATCAATGATGTTTTTTATTATATAGGGGTGTATATTTTTATAATGTTTTTATTATATCCCCCACTATAATATAATACAAAGCTTTATATATTATACAGGGGCGTATAATAAAATAATGGAGACAAATGTTACGCTACAGCGGGTATATCGAGTACATTTCGAGAAAAGGACGATACGAGTTAGCGAGCCTTCTCTTAGAAGAGACGGAGAAAGAAATGCTGGAGAAGAGAAAACAGGCAAAAAACAAAGGAGAGAAGGTTGGAAGAGGGAGAGCGGATGTTCTCGGAGAGGTTGCTAGACGATTGGGAGTTAGTAAATTAACTGTTTTCAAATGGAGAAAAGGCGACTATCAAGCTTCGAATGAAGTAACGAGAAGACTAGTTGAATTGACAAGCCGACTCTACCCTGAAAAAACTCAAGCGATCATAGAGAAGGATATTGAAACTTCGAAACAAGAATTTGAGAGAATCCTGCAAAGTTTGAGAAAACAAAGAGAGAAGGTGAAAGGAGTAAATGAAAAGTGAATACGGTTCAGAGATGGTTTTCAGATGACGTATAAATATGTAAAAAACGAGTCAAAACTATCGAATTTATTACTAATTTCTATGGGTGAAACGATGAGAGAACTTGATTGTGAAGATATGAAAAAGAAGAATAATCAACTTATGAAGCTCATAAAGGAGCATACAGTAACTTTAAATGAGGAAGGTTGGGAAGTCAAAATAATCAATGAAACATTACTGTCAATTCTTGAAGAAAATGAGATGTTAAAGCGTATTCAACCTATTAATTGTAAGCATTGGGCGTGGAGGTGTAAAAATATTTGGAAAAAACCGTACTAAAACGAAAAAGAAGACTTAAATCTACAAAATCTGCAAGTAGATTTACCAGCCCCTATGTAGAGGGTTACATCGATGCTTTGAATGAATTATCAAATTATTTTAAGAAACAAAAGATTGTTTGTACTCATTCTCCACAGCAAGATCTATTGACCCAAATAGGGACTATTCTTAGGAACCGAATAAGAGAAGCAGAAAAAAGGTTACAATAAACCATCCTTAGTAAAGTTAAGTATATTTTTGAATCATATTTTATTATTGGGATAAGAGACGTGATTATCTTTTTATTTATATAGGGGCATATAATAGAATTTAATAGTTGCTATTCATAGCGTCTTTTTCACAGAATTCTGTAAATATTCCAATTAGTATTAATTATGTGAACGCGTGGTCTAATTTTTGAATAGTATTATCATAGTAAATTAAATAAAATATTTATAATTATTCATCTCGAATAGAATTTTATATATAATTATATACCCCAATATAATTATAAAATATTTAGATATTCATAAAAACATATGGATAGGATATTGGAAAAAGAGAAAGAAGATAACGTTTATACTAGCAAAAACATATTGAATTTTTTTATCGCCATTAACAAACAAAGTTACTATGATACATATAGCAGGTACAGTAGGTAATAGATAGAAGGAAAACAAAGGCCTGGATATAATAAAAAACAATGGTATCCAAAGGAGGTATGTTGACGAGAACCATACTAAAAGTATCTTGGATGTAAAATCTCTTTTTTGATAATATGTCCACATAAGTGTTGGAAAAGCAAGAAATATTATTCCATATAGTAAAGGATTGAATGTTTCTAGAAACGATAAATGTGATATCAAGGAAACTCTTCCCAAGTAGTAATTTTTAGGAGAGAAAATCCAACTCCATGGAGGTTCTCCATACCCTGAAGGCCAATTATTTAAAGTATGAATATTAATCAAATATGATAGATGATTGATAGGATTGTCTAGAATAGTTTCTGAATTTGTTGGTGAGTATAAACTATCACATAGATATAGAAGAGATATAAATGAGAGGGCGGAATAGGCAAACCATTTAATTAAACTTGTTAGTTTATTGATTTTTATAGAGAATTTGCGTGTAAAAGACGTTTTTTTATAGAGAATTATGAGTATTACCGGTATAAAAAATGCTGCTGTTAGTTTACAACAAAGTCCTGCTGCTATGCTTATGGCAGATATGAGTATTCGTTTTTTAAGCGCTGAATATATTGATAAAAGAGAGAAAAAGATAAAGAATATATCGAGTACTCCCAAAAGAGAGAAACTAAAAAACATTTTTTCAGTCGTTAATAAAAGGGTAGATGTTAACGCAAACGTTTCATTTTTTGTGAGATTAAATGCTATTAAATATACAATAATAAGTGAAGATATACCATAGATGAGGCTGAATATACGCCAGCCTAATGGGTTATCACCAAATAGTACTATTCCAGAAGCTATCAATAATTGCCCTAAAGGTGGATGCTCCAATCTTTCATATGTTTTTGACGAGATGAAGAGCCGCGCTGCGGATACATACCATACCTCATCAAACAATAATTCAGTGTATACAGTAAGTAAAGGAAAAGCGAGGCTTACAAATAATAGTAAAGGAATGACTATTTTAATGTGTTTCATAAGCCTATACGACTCTTTCAAAATAATTCATCAGATATAATTTATAGTTACTTTATTAGCCAATTCTTAGTAATTATAAATTTTGTAATACTCATGATTGATGTTTTTATTAAATAAAGCAATTAAAACCATTTTTTTATATGGATACAAATGTGTATCCAAGAAAAAGGAGATTGTAATGCAAACTTTATCACAAGAAAATAACATTAAAAAATGGATAAAATCTATGAATAAGGATCCTATAATAAATATTATTTTAAAAAATAGTAGTTTAACTAAAGCACAATTAGAGACACTTTTAATAGATGTATATCACAGAGAAAACAAAAACGAAGTAGATGATGATTTAAAATATTTCATGAGAAGCAATGGTAAAGTAAGCAGAGGAGCATTTAATAGAACAAGAAAGCAATCTCTGCGAAATGTTATAAAATCAATTAATACCATCATTCTTTTAGGATATCTTGGACTATTTGAGTCAACACAATTAGATCCGTTTATAGAAATGGGTGATAAAATAGAATCATTAAAAAATAATCTAAATATTAATCAAGATAGTAATAATATCGATATATTAAGAAATATTATTAATACTTTAGCTTCAGAAATTGAAGAAATTGTTTCAGGTAAAACGTATTATAATAATTAGAATTTAGCGATATATTGTTTCTCCCTTATAAGTAAAAGCGTAGTGCCATTCTCCAGAAGACCCTCCCCTGCTTAGAAAGCCTTTATCCACAAGTCTAGATAAGTAAGTGGATACAGTACTCAAAGGTATTCTCTCATCATAAACTTTGAAATATTCGGATTGTACAACTTTAGAATTAAAAATTTTATCATTAAACTCTGATAAAACTAGTTTTTTGACACGATCAAATTTATTGGATATATCTTTTTTCATAACCGCTGGAATATCATGTGACGTGCCACCCATAAGATCAACGTAATCAAGTACTTGAGAAACTTTGTCTTTAGATATATCCCCATCTAAGGAAATAGTATGTTTAATATCAGAATTATCGAAAAATTCTATTTTGATTTTCTTCTTAGACAACTTTGATTCACATGATTTGTTTACATTTTCACTATTCACAAGTTAAATATATTTTTGTGAATAATATGTATACAACACGTATTCAGTAGAATTAATGTTTAGAATATTATATCGGAAAAAAGATAGTTCCAGTGGAAATGAAGGGGTTATGAACCGTTTACAATTTATGAATAAAAAAACATTCCAAATATATAAATAACTCTTAAAATCAGGTAATTCACAAAATAGTGAAGTGTGATCACAAAACATTCACCCTATCATTTCAATTGGAGTATTATCAATAAATATTTTATAAGTTATATCAAATATAAATAAAAAAAATAAAGTGTTTACATTAATTTTTTTTATAATAAGATTATTAAAGTCTATAAATTATAACCGTATGGGGTATAATTATATTAATTATAATTAAATAATTCTCTCTATGGGAGTATACACCGGAAAACTAGGGGTCAGGGTATTTCTTTATATGTTAAATTTCATTTTTGTTTATTCTATTTTTTTCGTTTATTAACTAAAAAGCCTTATAACTTCACTCGAAATGAAGGCATTACTCTTGGAGGATCATTATTTGGCGCAGGATAGTTCACTTAATGAAATATTTAATAAATTTTTAACGAAAGATAATATCTTTCGAAATCGAGACGTTTTACGTCATGATTATATTCCTAATAAACTTCCTCATAGAGATGAAGAAATAAAGAAGATCGCGAATATATTAGCGCCTTCTCTTAAAAACTCTAAAGTTTCCAATATTTTTATTTATGGTAAAACTGGAACAGGTAAAACTGCAGTCGCTAAATATGTTTTAAATCATTTGAAAAGAAAAGCTACTGTTATAGGCTCTGATCTTAAAGTATGTTATATTAATTGTAAATTTGCTGGTACCAACTATCGCGTTTTAGCTGATTTATGTAGATCAGTTGGTTTAACCGTTCCTTTTACTGGTTTAGCTGTTACAGAGCTTTTAGATCGTTTCAAAGACAAACTCGACTCTATTGGAATGGGTGATTTATTGGTTTTAGATGAAATAGACGCTTTGATTAAAAGACAAGAAAATGATTCAATCCTCTATGAGCTTACACGTATAAACGAAAATTTATCTAATAGTTGGATTGGTTTTGTTGGCATATCTAATGATCTTCATTTTAAGGAATTTCTTGATGCTAGAGTTTTAAGTTGTCTAAGTGAAGAGGAGGTTGTATTCAGACCTTATCTTGCAGATGAATTATTTGATATTTTAAATGAAAGAGCTGCATCCGCTTTCAAACCTAACTCCTTACCTAACTCCTCTCTCACCCTCTGTGCTGCTCTTGCTGCTAAAGAGCATGGGGATGCACGTAGAGCTTTAGACTTGCTTAGGGTTGCAGGTGAAATAGCTGATAGAGATGGTGTAAATAACATCGCTGATGATCATATCAAATCAGCTCTACAGAAAATTGAACATGATAGATTTATAGATGCTTTAAAATATCTTCCATTACATCAGAAAATTATTATATTAAGTTCATATTTACTACAAAATATTTATTCTAAAGGATTAATAACTGGTGACATCTATCAAACATATGATGATATGTGCAGAGAACTTGAAATTGAGTCATTAACACAACGTAGAATCAGTGGGCTTATAAACGAACTTGATGCAATGGGTTTACTTAATGCACAGGTAGTAAGTTTTGGAAGGCATGGTAGAACTAAAAAAATCAGATTAGGGGTACCTGATAAAACTATATTAGAAGTCTTCTCTGAAGATACAATAGTTGGTAAGTTATTAAGCTTTCAACCAAAGAAAAAACTAACTAATAGAATAGCGAATTAATAATAATATTAATGATAAATACTTGATATTTAACTAAAAACAATGAATAAATATATACTCATAAACTCGTTTGTATTCGGTAAGAAGTTTAGTATATAATACACGAGAAAAGTTGAATTTACAACTGGAAAAACACGTCTTTTATACTAATTATTTATGAAACAGTTTATTACTCCCTACACTAAAAAAAAGGATAACGTGATAGGCCATGACTTACTGTCCTGTATGTGATAAAGATTTTCCATCAACACATCCATGCCCTCAATGTGGGTCTCCAGGTATTCCACGGGCAATAGCAGGTTTTGCAGTATCATTAATTGCTGGAGCCGTAATTCTTTTAACAACTATACTTGCTCTATTATTCTGGCCTCCTATGGCAGCGATAATCTTCTTCTTTATGCCATGGCTTGCGGCCATAGATGCATTAGTTCCGATAGTATGGATATCTTGGGTACCAATTATTGGATTAATAGCAGCTATCATTATAATAATAGGTGCGACACTCATTTATCTTCCTGGAAAAGAATACGCCGGAGCAAGTTTGGTACTTATATTCTCAATAATCAGCTTAGTAGTTTTAGGAGGATTTATAGTAGGAATCACCCTCGGAGTTGTAGGAGCCGCATTAGGATACGCTAAAAGATAAGTAACTCACAATAATCTTGAACAAATCTTATTAAATAATAATCTTATCAACCAGACCAATTTTTAACATAAAATTATTTTTAGGAAAATTTTATATTATATTTATTCGGCTCCGAAATCGAGCATATTTATATCTAAAGTTCCTAAATTGAGATAAAACGCTTTACTTACTGTTGGTGTTAAACCTAAGGTTCTCTGATATTCTGTCTGAGATTGCCATGCTGCGCAGCTAACCAATAAGCTTCCTCTGTAGTTTTCATAACCCGCTACATGTATATGTCCTGACTGCATAACATCAGGCGCTTTCTCTATTACTAAATTATCCTCTTTTTCAGGGGCTATTGGTGTTGATCCACCAAATAATGATGCTAAATGTCTAGTCTCCATGATATATTTCAACGCTTTTTCAGGTTTTTCAACTGAAAGTCCCGGGACTCTAGAAATAATATCAATAATACTTGTACCGTGATATAAGAGAAAAGTTCTGTTCTCTATTTTTATCCATGATGGATTACCTAGTGAGATTACATTATCACGTTCACATAATGGTTCCAAAAAATCCTTTGGTATAGCGGGCTGAGGTAAAGCCTGTCTCACTGCATCGTGGTTCCCCGGTATTACTATTATATTTATATGATCAGGTATCATCTGCAAATAGTTCATCATTTCTTTATATTGCTTATATAAACTCAATATGGCGAGTTCTTTTTCTTGATTAGGATAGACTCCTATTCCATCAACAAGGTCACCTGTTATGATAAGATATTTTATTGATTCTGCTTTTTTTCGTTGTTTCGAGTTTCCTATATCTCCTTTAATCCATTTCACTAAATTCTCAAAATCTTTGTAAAGAAATGTTTTACTTCCAAAATGAATATCGGAGATAAGAAGTACTGCTAATGGATTATCGGTTTTACTTATTGCTCGTTCGGGTATTCCCGGGAAAATTATATCTTTAGCTATGAGAAGATCGCTTTTTCCTTGTATAAGTTCAAGAGCAATTATCTGATCTAAAGAGAGTCTTTGAGCTTTAAGATAGAGCGTTCTATTATTATTTGGGACAAGTACCACAGCGTCTGTTTCAAGATCCTCTACTCTAAGGAATATATTTCCTCCCTTTTCTCTTTTATCGTGGGTAATTACTATCGATTTTACTGGCTTATCTTTTGTTGCATTAAAAGCATCTGCGAGTGGTCTACAATCTCTTACATCAAGTCTTTCTCTAAGGATTTTTGAGATTTTTTTAAATCTATTTATAAAATAGGTATTGAAATCCTGTATACTTCCTGTTGAACCTATCAGTTCACTTGGATCAAATAGAATTTCTGGTTTACTATCATATTCAGATGCTAATGCTTTTTTTATTTTTGTAACGGACGGTTTATGAATGATCTGTTTCTTTTCTTTAAGAGTAGCTGAATGTAGCATTTTTTCATCGATAAAGAGGGGTTGTGGATCCAGATTTTTAACAAAATTCAGTAAATCTTCTACAATTTGATTTAATTCGGTCTCTTTTTTAGAAGTTAAAATTTTATAAACTTCTTCTTTTATCTGGTAACCAGAATTTAAAATTTTTAGAACAGCTTTCGTAACTTTTTTCTCTTCCAATTTTCTATAAATTATTTCTTCTAAGCTAGGTTAAAGATTTTGTTTTCTGCTATATGACTTAAATCTATAATAACCTCAACTAATGATTTACATAGTGAGAGTTGACCCGTCTTGGACCTTAGGAAAGTACAGAGAACGACTGATGGAACCTACTTCATAACTTTACCTAAACGGTGGATGCAGCGAGTTAGACTCGACAAGGGCTCTCATGTATGGGTGAATGAACATGAGAACAGTATGTTGACAATCAATCCTTATAGCGAATCTGAAAGAGAAGTTGAAGCAATCGTTTTAGAGCCATCACCTATGATAGATCGATTGATCGGTGAAAACTATCTCTTAGGAGCTGACGTTATCGAGATTCGTTCATCTAACGTTATATCTACTGAATTACGAAATAAAGTTAAAACTAGTATAACAAAATTCGTCGGTTTAGAAATCGTGGAAGAAGATTCAAAGAAAATAGTGATACAATGTCTTTTAGAACCTAGCACAGTCATACCGGAAAAAATTTTACGTCGCATACATCTAATCTCTTTAGAAATGGAAAAGGATGCTCTTGACTCTCTTATTACTTCAAATATTGAGTTAGCAAAAACTGTGATCGAGAGAGACGAGGAGGTAGACAGACTGTATTTTCTCATAGTAAGACTTGTCCGGGCAGCACTCACTTATCCATCACTTGGGGAAAAACTATCTATCACACCGATAGAGTGTCTTGATAACCGGTTATTAGCAAGCCTCATAGAGCATTTCGCTGACTATGCAACCTCCATAGGTACTGTAGCAGCTTCACCTATGGAAAATGCTCTTCAAAATGATATTCAAACAATCTTCTCAAAAATGAGCGAATCAATTTATGCAATCTATAAAGATGCTTTTACAGCATATATACAGCGAGACCTCTCCCTAGCTGAACGTGTAACTGAGTGTTGTCAGGTAATCAAAACGGATATAGCTACGATTGAAGAGCAATTATTGTTTTTAGAAAAAGAGGCTAGAGAAAGATTAACTTCGGTTATGATATCATTAAACTCTATGTGCGAAGTATGTATCGATATTGCAGATCTTGCTTAATCAAAAAAAACTGACCTCCATTATGAGAGAAACCTTAAGAGACAGGGCGCTCGCCTATCTCTTTGAAAGGACGCCGGGATCGCCTAGCGGTATGGCGATGGCCTCGAGATCATAAGACGTACTTATAGAAGAGGGCCAGACAAGATAGCCATTGGGCTTTAAGCCCGCGTGGGTTCAAATCCCACTCCCGGCGTTACAATCATCTTCTATTAAATTCACGGTCTTGACTGGATATTACATCTTTTTATATCTTCACTCTCTTTTTTAGTGAGTGATTTCCTTGAATAAAAGAATCTTGGTTGGTATCGTACTCATACTATTAGTGATGCTTTCCGGGATCTCAATGATATATATCAGTTCACAGTATACATCTCATTTTATAGTACGTGAGCCCACAGGAGTTCTCTGGTTGAAACATAATTCAATTGTTGAACCTGAAGCATTTAGAGTAGCATGGGGGATCTACACTAAACCAGATAAGGCGCCTCAATTTTGGAGAATCCATATTATTTTCAAGGCGAATAGTACGGTATGGATTCGAGCCTACTGGCATAACATTTCACAACAAATGTATGAATCATTCGATGAGTATTTAGATGAAACCTTTGACGTTGAAGTCGTAGACGTTAATGTACATAATAGATGGACTTGGTATCTTGAGAACCCACAGCCATATCCTGTTAAAATAGAAAATTTCACAATAGAATATGCAGCGATAGATAAACCTACTTACAAAACGGGTCGATCACTCCTAGTAGTGGGGGAGATACTCCTAACAACACTTCTTCCCTTTATGATCTTACTGCTCGTTATACTCTATATAAAAAATAGAAATAAACGCGAATAGTTATGGTTCGCCAAGTTGATATCTGCTCATATACATCGTAAGCATTCGCCTATCTGGTCAACTAATTCCTCCACAGAAGTTTCCTCCTCGGGGTTGGTTCTTATTGAGCCAATATTTAATACCTGTTTCTCTCTACTGCCATATCTATATACCGTTATACCTTTACATCCCAGTTCATAAGCGAGAAGGAACGTCTTCTCAATCGTCTTTGGGGTGGCATCATGAGGAAAGTTTATGGTTTTTGAAACAGCATTATCGGTATATCTTTGAAACGCTGCCTGAATCCGTACATGCCATTCCGGTTCTATATCCATCGTTGTCACAAATACTTCCTTAATCTTCGATGAAATCTCCCTTAGATCCCGAATTGAACCTTGATTAGCGATCTTACGCATTAACTCGTCGCTATAGAACCCTTCTCTTACAGCATATTCCTTGAAGAGAGGATTCACCTCAACTAAATTCGCGTTATCCAATACATTTCTGATATAACATAAAGCGAATAATGGCTCGATACCACTTGAACAACCCGCTATAATACTTATAGTCCCTGTGGGAGCTATTGTCGTCGTTGTAGCGTTTCTCAGCGGCGGTCCACCTTGTTTAGCGTACACACTTTCTTCATAATTTGGGAACGGACCACGCATTTCAGCAAGGTGTGCTGAAGCCTTCTTCGACTCTAGTTGTATAAATTTCATAAGGTTCTCAGCGGTCTGAGACGCTTCTTCAGAGTCGTATGGTATCCCCAAATGTATAAGAGATTCCGCGAATCCCATCACTCCTAAACCGATTTTACGATTACTTTTCGTCATCTCCTTTATCTGTGGGAGCGGATATCTGTTTACGTCTATTACATTATCTAGAAAATGCACAGCTGTTTGAACGGTCTTTCCCAATTTTACCCAGTCAAAGTCTCCCTTATTTACCATCTTAGAAAGATTGATAGAACCGAGATTACAGGATTCATAGTGTAGTAAAGGCTGTTCTCCACAGGGATTTGTGCTCTCGATATCTGCTATCTTCGGCGTTGGATTCATCTTATTGATTTTATCAATAAAGATGATCCCTGGCTCTCCATTATTCCACGCTTGGTGAACGATTAAATTAAATATTTTTCTCGCACTTACGCTCGCCGTCACCTCATTATTTCTAGGATTAATCAGGTCATAACGATCGTCACTCTTTACCGATTCCATGAACTTATCGGTGATCGCAACTGAAATGTTGAAGTTGGTGAGAACATGGTTACTGTCCTTTGATAAGATAAAGTCAATGATGTTAGGATGATCGACTCTTAAGATACCCATATTAGCTCCTCTCCTCGTCCCACCCTGTTTCACCGTCTCAGTAGCAGCATCAAAGACCTTCATGAACGATACAGGCCCACTAGAAACAACTCCGGTAGATGCCACACGATCCCCTTTAGGCCTAAGCTTTGAGAATGAGAAACCCGTTCCTCCCCCACTCTTATGGATTAATGCGGTATGCTTCACTGTTTCAAATATACTCTCAAGAGAATCTTTAATTGGTAAAACGAAGCACGCTGAAAGCTGCTGTAACTCTCTACCCGCGTTCATCAGTGTAGGAGAATTTGGGATAAACTCTAAACGAGCCATGAAACGATAAAATTCTCGCGCAGTTTCTTCAATATCCGCTGTGGCGTCATAGCTACTATCAACGGAAGCTATGTTTTTAGCGACTCTTCTAAACATAGCCTCCGGAGTTTCAATAACCTCGCCACTCTCTTTCTTAATTAAATACCGTTTCTTTAGGACTGTAACAGCATTATGTGTTAACTGCATCTGCTTCGGCTCCCATTCAAAATCAACAACATTGATGGAGGAATCTGTATTCTCAGATTGAATCGTCACAGCCGTTCACCAGATAATACTCATCTAAAACTTATGAATACTCAACAACCCGATATATAAAATTGTAGCACTCGAATGTAACTAAGAAGACCAAACAACGAGAAAAATAAAACAATAAGTACATAACTCCTCATCAAATCTGAAGATGACATGAGTTTTTGTGATGGGCATTAAGGTACCTTTTTATTGATTGATTTTTTCCTTATAACAACTTATTTATATATTATATACCCCTATATAGATCTTTCAATGAAATAATTATTTAAAAAAACATATATTGGTATTTCTATAATTATTTACATACTTTTAGTTGATGATTAATGTCAAAGAAAAAGAAATTAACAACTAGTTTTGGATCTGGTCGTGGCACATCGATCCGAGACTGGTGGCCGAACCAGTTGAACCTGAATATTCTGCACCAGCATTCCCC
>CAZAXO010000025.1:0-17461 GCA_964489085.1 uncultured Candidatus Bathyarchaeia archaeon | reverse complement strand
GCCTAAAGATGACTCCCCTTTCATACTCACGTACTACTTTAATTGCTGCTGATACTATCCAAAGGACAATAATTCCTAGAAAGAAATATCCTACTAAATCAACTATAGACATTTTCTTCAATACTTACAACTAATACTTTATAATTTAAGTCTATTGAGAGAAAATACAAATATTTACTTTCGTTTTGTAAAGCTTTATTATGTAATAAGGGTTCTTCAGTACTTGTTTTGGTAATGAGAAGGAAATTTGATACGTGTAAAATTCTTGTAGTAGGATCTCAGAGTTTTGATTCGGGGAAGACTATCCTCTGCAAAGCGCTGATCTATAATTTTATTGAAGTTGGCTTATCCTTTATTCCTTACAAGCCTCATTCCGGTTTAAGTTACTGGAAGGACTTTGATATAATTCAAACCAATTTAAGAAACAAAAGGTTAGTATGTCGTGATATTATTGGATTGGATGAAGCTGCTCGATCCAGACTACCCCTAGAAATTCTAAATCCAGTAAATCGTATTAGCTATCCAATACCGTACTTTAAAAAGGTTGAACAAGAGCAAATGCTACAGGAATTCATAGCTGAACGATTTACACATCATGATGGCGTTACCTATTCAAGTATTTGCTATTTCAATGGTAAAGTAAGTCTAAATGAATTACGTGATATGAACCGGTTTTATTTTACTCTTAAAACGAATTCCGATAAATTTTATCTTATAAATTCTTTGCAAGAGTTAGTAGATGCTTATGTTAATAATTTTACTGCAGCTACCGTGTCATGCTATGAGTATATAAAAGATAACCCAGTTATTATTGAAAGCTTCAATGATGCTGCCTATCCATTCACTAAAGCAGAAGAATGCGATGTAGTATTATGTATATCCAATGATATCATCTTTTTATTTGAAAGAGACGGATATTTCTCAGCTATTAAAGGCTATAGTGGTAGAAAATCTAAACTACAACTTACTTTATCCGATATTTTCAAACAATCACTTGTTAAAAAGACATTTCATATTCAACCACTAACTAAACGAGAACAAAATGATCCTACTAAACTAAAAGAAAATTATTCTGAAATAGTACAGTTTCTCCAAACATCTTTTAAATAATCGATTCGTGGACTTCTTTTTCTACGATATAGAGAAAAGATAATATTTCTTCTCTCTCCTCTACAGAATTAATAACTAAATCGGCATTTTCATTCTTCAATTCGGATGTGGAGTACACTCCTTGGGAGATTGCTAGACATTTCATCTTTGCTTTTTTCGCTGCTATTACCCCAAAGATTGAATCTTCAATAACAATACAGTATTCAGGTGGTTTCCCCATATTTTCAGCGCATCGTAGAAATATTTCGGGATCCGGTTTAGGTTTTGTCACCTCATCAACTGTGATAATCGTATCAAAATATTTTTCAAGACTGTTTTGCTTAAGTAATTTCTCGACAACTAATCTTGGTGCCATCGTTGCTAACCCAATATCTACTATATTATAAAGAGAATCTAGAAGATCTACAGAACCTTTAAAAAGAGTTACCAGATCAGTTAATTCCATTTGCAACTCTAGTTTTCGTGAGAATATTGATTCCAATTCTTTCGGTTCAAAGTGCAAATTTGCTGTTTTCAAAACATCTTTTATTAACTCTTTTCCACCCATACCGACTCGTCTTTCAATAAAATTATCGTTTATTTTACACCCCAATTCGTTGAACAATTGTTGGTATACAGTAAGTAAGAATATTCTTGTATCAGCGAGTGTTCCATCCCAATCAAAGATTACGCAGAAATTCATTCTTCTCTCTCTATCCTATTAAATGTGTTGAGTCATTTTTCTTTCATCTAATAAAACCTGCTTGTATATTCAGCGAGTTAGAGTTAATACATATAAATTGATCTAATCGATCTAATCGATCTAATCATTGGTTAACACTCTATCTTTTTGTTTAATTAGCTAAACTCATTGTGATTGCTTCCATAGATATTAGTACATAAAAATAGATTAATCAAAATTTTCTAAATGATAATCTATTATATTGTAAGATTGGATGACGCTTCTAAAGTCTCTCTAAATATTTTTGTGCATTAAGAGCTGCCTTACATCCACTTCCTGCTGCTACAATAGCTTGACGATGCTGGTAATCCTGAATATCACCTGCTACAAATACCCCGTCAATACTCGTCTCATTAAATATATTAGCAGTAATATATCCCTGTTGATCTAGCTTTAATTGGCCTCGAAAGAGATCAGTATTCGGTGTATTGCCAATAGCAATAAACACTCCATCACAGGATTTGGTAACCTGCTCATCTGAATCAACTTTTTTAAGTTTTACGCCTTGAACTATCTCTTCACCGAGTATTTCTAAAAGTATACTATTCCAGATGACCTCTATTTTCGGATTTTTAAATACTCGTTCTTGAAGAATTTTTGATGCTCTTAACTTATCTCTTCGATGAACGATCTTAACCTCATTAACATATTTTGAGAGGATAAGCGCCTCCTCCATAGCAGAGTCACCACCGCCTACAACGATAACGCTCTTATCTTTAAAGAAAGCAGCATCACATATCGCACAGGCTGAAACACCTTTTCCTCTTAATCGCCGTTCACTTTCTAATCCCAGCCATTTAGCACTTGCACCAGTAGCGATAATAACCGTTTTACTTTCATAAACTTCATTTGTAACAGTAATTTTCAAAGGCTTATCTGAAAAGTCAACAGATGATGCATTATCATAAATCATTTCAGCGCCAAAGCGTTCAGCTTGTTTACGCATCTGAGTCATTAATTCAAATCCTTGAACTCCTTCTTTGAAACCAGGGAAATTCTCAACATCTGAGGTCATCATCAACTGCCCCCCCCAGATAGAACCGGCTACAACGAGAGTCTTTAACCGCGCTCGACTAGTATAGATTGCAGCTGTAAGACCAGCAGATCCCGAACCAATGATGATAACATCATACACCATAAACCCATTATTCTCTACTTATTTCATATAAATAGTATGTCAAAACCTAGACTAGATCACTTCATTATCTAGCAGAGAATAAGATTTAGAACTGGTTAAAGTTCTCGTCCTCTAATATTGAAGAAATGGTCCCGCGGGAGTGATTTCCCCAATCTTCTCTTTTTTTCAGAGAGCTTATTGTTTTGAACACCCGACACTCCGGTGTCTGTTGTCTGGTAAGCTGGATGCGCACACTCATTCAAGTGCACGTCTACAGCATCTCCGCCACCTGTTAGGCAGCTCGGAAGCTCTACCAGACTGAGCTACCGCGGGGCCGCTTAAAAAAATGAGTGAAACGACATAAAAACCTATCGTTAACTATTCTATTTTTAGCAACTAAATATAGTACTAGTCTATTTATCACAGCGTAGACGTATTTTATTTGATACTTTTCAAATTAAGAAAAGTTAATAATATCTATAACCTTCATATTTGATATTAAAAAATAGATCTTAAGTAAAAGGGTGAATCTAATGATTAAAAAAAATATTGAAGATGCAATAAATAAACAAATAAATCGAGAGTTATACTCTTCATATCTATATCTCTCTATGTCTTCATATTGTGAATCTATTAGCTTGCAAGGGTTTGCTCATTGGCTTAAAGTACAATCTCAAGAGGAATTGGGTCACGGAATGAGGTTATATGAGTATGTCATTGAAAGAGGTGGAAGAGTTATTCTCCAGCCAATAGAAGCTCCTCCAACAAAATGGACGTCTCCTTTAGCTATCTTCGAGGAAACATATTCACATGAGAAAGCAGTAACAGAAATGATAAATAATATAGTTAATCTTGCGAAGTCCGAGAAAGATCATGCTACCGAAGTAGCTCTCCAATGGTTTGTTACTGAACAAATTGAGGAAGAAGCTTCAGCTGATATAATAGTACAAAAACTGAAACTAGTAGGTGACAAAGGGCACGCACTTCTCATGATCGACCAGCACCTCGGACAAAGGAAAGCAGAATAAGTAGAAGCTAATCTTCCCCCTTAATACTCTTTTTTTAATTGTTTCTTAATTCTTGATATTCCTCACTTTTAGTAAGGAATCTTAACTGTTTTTTGAATATTTTTTTAAGGATTACCTCATCTGAGAATAATTAAAATATTCAGTATGCTCTTTATTATAGGAGCAAGTATTTTGGATGGTGATCTTTTCTGAGTAAATTAGTATCAAAAACGATTTTAGATGATATTTCAATCGTTCTAGCTGGAGAAGCGGGACAGGGTATTGGTACAATTGAGAATCTGTTAACTCACGTATTCAAATTATCCGGATATAATATTTTTTCTGCGAGAGAGTATATGTCACGTATTCGAGGTGGCATTAATTCAACGGAGATTCGTGTATCATCAAAGAGGGTATCTGCTTATATTGATAGAATTGATCTTTTAGTCCCCTTAAGTAGTGAGGCTATTTATCGTCTTAAAGATCGAATTTCTTCAGACACTATTATTCTTGGAGAAAAAAAGATTTTAGGTGATAGTCTCAAAGGATTAACAAGCGATATTATCGATATCTCTTTGTCGAAAATGGCATCAGAGATTGGTGGACGAATCTATCTGAATATTATTGCTGCTGGAGTTATATCGGGACTATTTACTATAGATCAAAGTATTCTTGAAAATTATGTAAAGAAGATTTTCTCGTCGAAAGGTATGGATATTATAGAGAAAAATATTAAGGCTATTCAAAAAGGATACAAGATAAGTGACAGTTTAACAAAATCTGGAAAAATACAGATTGCAATTAAAGAGGATTCAAAGATCGCTAATGATCTTCTACTTACAGGAGCTGAAGCAGTTGCATTGGGTGCGTTAGCTGGTGGATGTAATTTCGTATCCTTTTATCCAATGTCCCCATCAACAGCAGTTGCGGTGTTTCTTGCTCAAAAGTCAGCTGATTTCGATATTATTGTTGAACAAGCAGAGGATGAAATAAGTGTTGTAAATATGGCAATGGGCGCTTGGTATGCTGGTGCGCGAGCGATGGTTACAACCTCAGGTGGAGGATATGATCTTATGACAGAAGGAATAAGTCTTTCTGGGATGGTGGAGTCTCCTCTTGTTGCTCATATTGGTCAACGTCCGGGCCCTGCAACCGGACTCCCTACAAGAACAGAGCAAGCTGATTTTGAGTTAGCGCTCTATTCAGGTCATGGTGAATTTCCAAGAATTATTTACGCACCAGCAACAATTGAGGATGCTTTCTACCTTACCCAGAAAGCTTTCAACATGGCTGATAAATATCAAATACCCGTTATAATTCTCACTGATCAATATTTACTTGATTCATATAATAATATTTCTGTTCTTGATTTCTCAAAAACAACTGTTGAAAAATATTTTGTTCAAACTGAAATTGATTATAAACGCTATAAGTTAAACAAAGAAGGCATTTCACCTCGAGGTATACCAGGTTTGGGCAGAGGCCTCGTAAATGTCGATAGTGATGAACATGACGAGGAAGGACATATAACTGAAGATTTTACAGTAAGAGAAAAGATGGTGAAAAAACGACTGAACAAATCAAAACAACTAGTGATGGATATTGTCCCACCGAAATTCGGTGGAAGTAAAGCTTTTAAAACCTTAGTTGTAGGATGGGGTTCAACATATCACCCAATTAAAGAAGCTATTGAGAATCTAAACGGGAAAGATTATGCGCTACTCCATTACACACAAACCTATCCACTCCATCCTAACACAAAGAAAATTCTTGAGAAGGCAGACCAAATAATTGTAATTGAAAATAATGCAACAGCTCAATTCAGCAAATTACTGCAACTGAGTACAGGTATCCATATTGAACAGCATATTCTCAAATATCGTGGTGAACCATTTTCAGTTGAAGAGGTCATGGGAGAGTTACAGAAAGTAACATAATAAGAAGGGATAATGAATGGATAAGACTCTATATGATAGAGGTAATATTGATATAGCATGGTGTCCTGGATGTGGTAATTTTAATATTCTTAAGGTACTGAAAGAAGTACTAGCTGATCTTTCGATAAAACCGGATAATCTGGTTATAGTATCTGGTATAGGTCAAGCAGCCAAAATTCCTCACTACCTTAAAACAAACTTCTTTAATGGTCTCCATGGACGATCTCTCCCAGTTGCAACTGCCATCAAAGCAGTAAATCCTAAACTAACCGTGATCGCTGAAAGCGGTGATGGATGCATGTATGGAGAAGGAGGTAACCATTTCATACACACTATTCGTCGAAATCCACACATTACTCATATTGTTCATAACAACATGATTTATGGATTAACTAAAGGCCAAGCATCACCAACGACTCAAATGGGATTCAAAACAAAAGTACAAGTTGGTGGAGTGTTTAACGAACCCTTTAATCCACTTGTTGTCGCAATTGCTTTAAACGCATCTTTCGTAGCACGAGCATTTTCTGGAGATACTCAAAAAACAAGTGAAATATTAAAAAAAGCAATTACGCATAAAGGTTATGCGTTGATTGACATTTTCCAACCTTGTGTCACATATAACCGAATTAATACTTATCAATGGTTTAAAGAACAAACTTATTATTTAGAAGACGAGTATGATCCTTCAAAACGGATTACAGCCTTTAAACGAGCTTCAGAAACAGAGAAGCTTCCACTTGGAATTTTCTATATGAGCCCAGATAAACCTACCTTTGAAGAAAACTTAACGATATATCAAGAGAATAAAGAACCATTATTTAAAAGAGAAGTTAATCTTGAAAAACTATCAACTCTTATAGAATCAAAAAGAAGAACTTAAATAAACAACAGAACCTAAAACAATAGAAATAATCCAAAGGAAAATAGTGATCAATAATCAATCCTCGTATATATATAACCGTCAAAAAGTAAGAGACCATTTAACTATCCACACTAAACAGTAACTAAAATTCTGCTTACTATAGAATATGAATTCGTTTAGGTGTCAAAATGTCTAATAAGCGACTCCGTTCTAATCGTTTAATGTTTGAGAAAAGTCCATATCTTCTTCAGCATGCAGATAATCCAGTAGATTGGTATCCATGGATATCTGAGGCGTTTGAAAAAGCGAGAAATGAAGATAAACCAATATTCCTGTCAATAGGCTACTCCACATGCCATTGGTGCCATGTTATGGAGACGGAGTCATTTGAAGATCTTGAAGTAGCACGTTTACTGAATGATGCATTCGTATGTATTAAAGTGGATCGAGAAGAACGACCAGATATAGATAATATCTATATGAGTATCTGTCAGCTGATGACTGGAAGTGGTGGATGGCCTCTAACCATTATCATGACTCCAGATAAACAACCGTTCTATGCAGCCACCTATCTTCCTAAAGAGAGTAGATATGGAAGAATAGGCATTAAAGAATTAATTCCTCACATTATCAAGCTTTGGAAAAGTAATCGTACTCAAATCATAAGTATAACTGAACAGGTTACTTCAAATCTAAGCTCTGTAGATCAATCAAGTACAAAAGATTTGGACAAAGAAGTATTTACTGCGGCATTTAAGCAACTTTCAATGACTTTCGATGAACAATATGGTGGATTTGGGAATTCTCCCAAGTTTCCAATACCTCACAATCTTATGTTTCTACTTCGTTACTGGAAACGATCGTCAAATGAATAAGCTCTACGGATGGTCGAAAAAACCCTTCAAGCTATGATGCAAGGAGGTATTTACGACCATCTAGGCTTTGGCTTTCATAGATACTCCACAGATTCACAGTGGATTGTTCCACATTTTGAGAAAATGCTCTATGACCAAGCTTTATTAGCGATAATTTACACTGAAGCTTATCAAATAACCAAAAAGAAAGACTATAAGCGTATAGTACATGACATATTCGTTTATGTCTTACGTGACCTCTATCACTTAAATGGTGGATTCTATTCTGCTGAGGATGCAGATAGTGAAGATGAAGAAGGAAAGTTTTATCTTTGGTCACATGACCAAATAAAGAGAGTATTACCTTCTGAAGAAGCTAACTACTTTATATCAAGCTTTATTAAAAAAGAAGTTAATTATCGTAGTGAAACGAATAGAAAACCTGGAAAAAACAATATTCTCTATCTACAGAAACCCATTTCCAGGTTAGCTTATGATTTGAGTATTCCTGAACAAAACTTGAGAAAAATATTAAAGAATGCTACAAAGAAACTCTTTAAGATACGTAGAGAACGTGTTCATCCACTCAAAGATGATAAAATTTTAACTGATTGGAATGGTCTCATGCTCGTTGCCTTGGCAAAAGCTGCACAAATATTTTCTCATAAACGATATATCAACGCTGCGGTAAAAACAGTAGATTTTATCATGAGGCATCTTATAGATTCGAAAGGAAGACTTTATCATCGGTATTGTAAAGGTGACATGTCAATACCCGCTTTCCTTGATGATTACGCTTTTTTAATATGGGGATTGCTTGAACTCTATGAAGCTACTTTCGAAACATCTTATCTGAAAACAGCATTATCATTAACAAAAGACATGATTACCCATTTCTGGGACAACCAACATCATTGCTTCTTTCTTACTGCAGATGATGTAGACACACCTCTCACACGCACAAAAAAGATATATGATGGCGCTATTCCATCAGGTAATTCCGTGGCAATGCTTGACTTATTACTTCTAAGTAGGATAACAGTAAATCCACAATTAGAAGAAAAAGCGATGAAGATGGGACGCGCATTATCTAATAATATTTTACAATCTCCGGCATCTTATACTCAACTACTCCTTGCAGTAGACTTTCTGATAGAATCTACCTATGAACTCATAATCGTTGGTAAAAAAAATAGTGATGACCTACAGACTCAATTGGAAAAGCTTAGAGAATCTTTTATCCCCAATAAGATATTGCTCTTCCGATCCAGTAGTGAAACTTTTCCGGAAATTACTAGAATCGCTCCATTTACGAAAAATCTAAAAAGTATCAACGGAAAATCCACCATCTATGTATGCAAAAATTACACATGTGCCCTTCCAACAACAGATTTAAAGAAAGTATTCGCTCAGTTAAACTAATACAATAGTATTTAATATACTCATTTTCTGTATATTCTAATTAAAATAAAAAGATTATAGCTAACGTTATAAAAGAAATATCTTTAGTCAATCGTATATTAGGTTATTCACCATTTTTTCAATATTGAACTTAAGTTAAAGCTATCTAAACTAATTTTATCTGCATCCACAATCTTCATCTTCTCCTCGTATAACAGTAGAAAATCCTTCTTCTTTCCAAGCAGATATCCCTCCATTCAAGTTGAAAATATTATTAAAACCCTCATCTAAGAGAAATTGACTTGCTTGAATACTTCTATTTCCTGTTTGACAATAGACTATTATAGTATTATTTGGATTAAGAAGTTCAAAACCGCCTTCCTTTAGCCATTCAAGAGGAATTACAATAGAGCTTTGTATATGTTCCTCATTAAACTCGTTGGTATTTCGAACGTCCAGTATCGTTAACTCTCTAGAAGATTTGCTTTCAATAAGTTGCTTCGCATCACGAGCTGAGATTGTTATATACTTTCGAGAATTTGATTGACTCTGCAGCTGTTCTTGAGAATTATTCCACCGATAAATAGTATATTCTGTAATACCTATGAATAAAATAATTAGTAGTAATGACATCCATAAGTATCGTTTAGTCATTTTCGCTCAATCAGATTATTTCCTATTAGCTCTTATCCATTCAAATAGTGTCGACTCATAGACTCTAATGTTTTTAATGTTAATTTATGATATTTTTGTTAAAAATCGATTTAATCTTTGCTGGATCAGTAAAAATTTCAATATTTTTCATTTTTAAAAGCTGTTCTGTATTAGCTATATCAATTTTTCTCATTTCAAGCATCATTTTATCTCCTGTAGGTAATATCGTCGTTTGCTTTCCTCTCTTAAAGTCGACTGGAAGAATATATATGGGAATATTAGTTTTTGCTGCTTGGGCGATAGCATTAGTAATTAATGTATCCGCTATACCTCTAACTATTTTAGCGACAGTATTCGCAGTCGTTGGACATACAATAAAAAACTTAAATTTCCCAATTTGTAGTGCACCTGGAAGAAAATAGAACGGTTCAGCTATATTAGAGTCTACCTCAGTAAAAATTTTCTTAGATATATCTGATAAATCATCTTTTAATTTATACCATTTAACAACCTGAGATGCAGCTTTTGATAAGAAAATGTACACCTTTAATTCTGCCTTATCATGAATGATTTCTTTCATAATTTGAATTATCTCATGCATGTAATCTCCCGAACCAGTAATTCCCCAAGCTATTTTCAACTCAAATCATCCAACTACACTTTTCGTATAAGGTAATAAATATCTATTATCTAGAATTCACAATACAAGTATGATAAGTTAACTTTACATCTAATAATTGTATGAACATTTATTGATTATCTGATTCTAGAGACTACGATGTATTATCAGCCTGTCGGAAAATTCATATTTTCAACATTTTTACTTCTTTATTAAAGCCTAAAAGTTTACATCTTTAGGAGTTTAATCGTTTACATCATTATTAATCTAGTAAGTAGATTCTTAGTAATTTTCTCACGCCATATATTATTAGTGGCGCCCTGGCCGGGATTTGAACCCGGATCCTGTAACTTTACCTTCAGATTTCAGATATGTCAGGCGGGCGACAGCCGCCTATACTAGACCGGGCTATACTACCAGGGCGTATTGAAATCATTAGAAAGAATATTTATTTAAAGATGTTGGTTTGAAGAAGCAACAATAAATTCCTAACTAGTAATACTAACTTACAGCTACTTCTCTTTCATCTTATCCGCTAATGATTTTAAATCTCCTTTCTCTGAGAATCGGATATGTGTGTCCAAAGTAACTCGTAAACCTAATCTCCTAAAGAACCACATTAATTGCTCACCTGAGATGGAACCTGAAACTTTTCCTTCCTTTACTAACATGGCTAATCCTCTCTTTACTTCCGACACAATCTTAGGATACCGTACTTCAGCTGCTGATAATACTTCCCAAGCTCTTCCAACAAATACGTTTTGGAGTATATCATTATCGGAAAGTTTTGGTTCCGGCTCTTTTTCTTTCTCTTGGGTTTCCGAGGATATTTTTTTTTGTAATTCAACATATCTTCTCAATCGTAAACGTCTTAACTCGGAATCATCAGACATTGTAGGTACACTCTAATATTGTATATTATTTGTCCATCCAATAAACTTTAACGTTCATATAGAATAAGAAGACAGAATAAACTATAAGTAATATCTGGAGATAAAAGATGAAAAAACAGATGAGTATCATTATACCATTAACTCTCATCATTCTTCTTTTCATAACAATATTATCTCCTGTTATCTATGCTGATGCTAATGGCGAACAAGATATTCTCTTTCGAATTGATAATGCGTTAGATTGGATTAGTGATTATGAGATAGTTACAGAACAAGGATCCTATTATCTGTTAACTGGTGAGACGATTGTTGATATTACTGATAATAGTGTAATCGCTTATTTATTTGCTATGCATACTAAACTTGTTTCAACTGATGAAGACATATCTAATATTCGTGAACTGTTACAATTCCTGTTAAGCGCCTATGCTGACACTAATAGTTTCCATCCACATTATGATACTGAAACCAGCCAATGGATTCCCGCTCATTTAGGATTGCATTATAGCAATGCTGAAATACTTCAAAATCTCGCATTTGTAGCTTTCCATCTTCACTTACAAGATCATCTACTCACTCAAGCAGACGAAGAAATTGTAGATGAATGCATAGAAAAAGTAAAGAACGTAGTTGATGCGCATCAATCTATTCAAACTGGTGATGGAGGATGGACTTTTTCTTTTGATGATCGTGAAAATGCAGAATTAAAGGAGAACAGCGAAATTCTAGCTGCTCTTCTCTATGTAGCTGCATACGAAAAAAATTGGGGTGATGCAGCAGAAGCTGATCATTATACCTTCTTGGCGCAAAAGACGGCTTTGTGGATACTAGATAACCAAGAAACCGTATCTACACAGTGGGGATATGGTGGTTTTTATCAAACAAAAAGTAAAAGTATCCAAACTTACAAAGATAATGCGATAGCAGTTTATGGCTTAACATCATATCTACGTCTCATAACATTCTTAACCGATAATCCTAATCCAACAATTCAAATGGTACGAGAATCGATAGTTCTCTGGGAGCAAGATTATCTAAAAGCTGTAACAGATGGGTATGGAGGTCCATCCTACTTTCGAGAGAATTCGCATTTACAATTTTATCCTAAAACCACCGCTAACAATGCGTTATGTTTACGAGCAATGGTTGAAGTATGGGTTGTACATGGTGACCCAAAATATCGAGAATGGACATCAACCTTATATGAATGGATAACAGGAAATAACGAAGCAAACCATGATTTCCAAGATGAACAAGGATATTTTATTTATGGATTCAAAACTACTCAAAACATTGATAATAATATCTCACTAAAAACCCAAGCTTATGTAACGCTTTCTTTAATATACGCAAAATGGATTAATATTCCTGAACTAACTCATTACATAATTTTTCCTCTCATAATAATCATACTCTTCTTAGTATATCATCCAAGGACTAGATTTCCAAGACCAGTTCAAATTGGTAAATAAGCCTGCAAGCTACTAACCATGAATCTAGTGCTTCAGGATATATTTTAACTAATTCATCAATTACTTGGATTGTTTTTGAATTAAAATGTCCTTTAGGAAATCCGCCAATTAAAAAGATAACTTTACTCCATGACACCGTTTCTTTACAGATATCCTTAAGCCGTTTAAAAGAACCTTTCGTTGATAACCCAATTATTTTTGCAGCATTCAACTGTTTAATCAACTTGGATAATGAACAATCATAGATTTCTAGGAGAGGATTTCCTTGCAGTGGCACCGTACCATACTTATATAATTGTTCCATTAATCCGAGAAATCGTAGATAATTTTTTGGTAATCGGAGGCGAGAATCAACTTTGATAACTTTATCTTCTCGCGTATGTACATAGGTTTCCAGACCACCCCTTCTAGTTAATGGAGACCCTAATAGACTAAGTAACGTTAAATGAATAATGTCTGGACGCCCCCTTTTTTCAGCGTCAACGAGTTTATTCATAGCAAAATGGTGATATGATCTATCAAGTAGTATTTCCTCACTCCGTTTACTTCTTTTTTTAGCATAATTGATTACTGCTGGATGCCTCAAAATTTTTTGAGGAACTAGTTCAAGAGCAGATTCGGTGACTATAACTATGAGAGTATTCATAGTATAATAGTATAGTCAATTCAGAAATAAAAGTTGAATAAAGAAGAATAAAAATAATCATGAAAAATAGAAGAGAGTTGTCTATGCGCTCTAATAAGTCTACGATAAAAAATATTGCTCGAGAAAGAGTAGAGAAACTTTTTACTCTCTCAAAGAGAATTTATTCAACTGATCCTCAGTTATCGAAACGATATGTAGAGATCGCTTTAAATATCTGTAAAAAAGCGAATCTTAGACTTCCCTTAAACGATAAATTAAGAATATGTAAAAAATGTAAATGTCCAATGATTCTCGGATTAACCTGTAGAATTCGAACTCGTCCAGAACATAATTCCAAACTCATAGTAACTTGTTTAGATTGTGGTAATATCAAACGGATACCCCTTGGTAAAACGAAAAAAAGAAAAAAATAATCGATGTAGCAAAGAATTTAAAAGATACTACTCTTTTGAACTAATCTAGTTCAAGAGGGAAACGTCATGAGCGATGATGCTGAAGATCAAGAAATGGAGGAAATACGACAAAAAAAATTAGCTGAGTTACAACAATCAATGGGAGAAGAACAGCAAAGATCACAAGTCAAAGAGCAACTAGAGGCTAGGAAACAAGCAATGCTTAAACAGATACTATCTCCTGAAGCACGATCTAGACTCGCAAATATTAAGATGGTGAAAAAAGAGTTGGCAGAAAACTTAGAAAACCAATTAATCGTGCTCAGTCAATCGGGGCGTCTCCCTGTTCCACTAACTGATGAGCACCTGAAAGAAATATTAAAGAAATTTTCGTCAGCTCGTAGAGATATACGTATAAGGAGAGCATAACAATGGCGAGAAATATTCATTTAGCACGCAAGAAACGGCTCGCGAAAGCTGGTAATCAAAGAAGTGGAATACCTACCTGGGTAGTCGCCAAGACAAGAGGCAAAGTACGTAATAATCCAAAACAAAGAAATTGGCGATCTTCAAAACTTAAAGTGTAGTTATAAAGAAACGAGTAGCAATTAGTAGTGTTAATAGTTTAATTGAGAATGGAGGAAATAAGATTTGTCGAGTGAAGAAGG
Organism: uncultured Candidatus Bathyarchaeia archaeon; assembly: GCA_964489085.1. Classification (GTDB taxonomy): domain Archaea; phylum Thermoproteota; class Bathyarchaeia; order 40CM-2-53-6; family DTGE01; genus CAZAXO01. The sequence goes on along the minus strand of CAZAXO010000025.1, from coordinate 3,105 downwards.
ATCTGCTATAAGTGAAGAACGTATATTAGTTGTGAATATGAAACAACTAGTGAGAGTGCCACGGATTCAACGAGCTCCTCGAGCTTCAAGGCTTTTACAGTCTATTATTGCTAGAGTTACAAAAGCCGACGAAGTTAAAATAAGTAATGAAGTTAATGAGATTTTATGGTCTCGAGGAATCGAAAAACCACCTCGTAAAATTAAAGTGAAACTTGTCAAGGATGAAGAAGGAATTGTAACAGCTTTTCCTGCTTAACTTTTTTGAGATATAGCGATGGTAGTGCAACTAGATCTTTTAGGAACTCCTAATATAGGAATCTATGTACTATCGTTAGATACTCATTGTTTTATTCCTCCAGATATACCTGATAACAAAAAAAAGATTATTGAACAGGAATTAAGTATACCGGTCTCTTCGTTGACAATAGCTGGTTCTGTGTTATTAGGTGTTATGATGGTTGGAAATAATAATGGTATCTTGGTACCTTACACGATTAGAGACGATGAATATAAGAAACTTTGCAGTATAACAGATCATATGAATGTGTCAATTTTAAAATGTAAATATACGGCATTAGGCAACTTACTTCTTGTAAATGATAATGGATGTATTGCTGATCCTAGATTATCATCTTCTGAGTATACTGTTATACGAGATGTATTAGATGTTGAATTAAATACCGGAATGATAGGTGAGCGTTCCTATGTTGGCTCGCTAGGTGTTGCTACGACAAAAGGAGTTGTCATTTCTCCGCTGATAACTGATAATGAAAGAGCGTTAATTGAAGATACGCTTAAAATCAAGGTCGAAGTGTCTACCGTGAATGGAGGAGATAACTTGACCAAGTGTGGTATAGCTGCAAACTCAAAAGGTGCTATTTTTGGATCAAATACATTGGGACATGAGCTTGCTGCGATTCTCAATGCGTTACATCTATAGTTTATCTCATTTTCTTTTGATGAGGGAAACGTTTTTTATCTCCAATATATATGAAGTGGTTAATGTTCAACTAAATAGTGGATAGAATAAGTTTCAGTTACGAATACTTGAGGTACAGACATTTGGACGTAAAAATGTTCAGGATTATTGGAGAAATAAAACGAGCAGAGATTACTATGCCGTTTAATTTACAAGTTAGAGATGTTACTAAGGAAAACGCGTTAGAGCAGATATATTGTAACCTTGGAAGTAGACATAAAGCAAAACGCTTTCAGATTAAGATTAAAGAAGTTAGTGAGGTGCCGTTAGAAGAATGAGCAAACCTATAAAAGCAGGTGAGTTAGAAGGAAATGAATTTCGTAAGTTAACGATAGAATATCGTACTTTGGAGAGTACAGCGAATGTCTTACAGTCAAGACTTGAATTGTTAACTGCAGCATTAACTGAGACTGTTAGAGCTAGTTTAACGTTACAAGGAGTAAAAAATGCTCAAGAAGAAGAGGAAACGCTTATTCCTATTGGGTCAGGTTCATTTATCAAGTCTAAATTGGCGAGTATTGATAAAACATTAGTTGGTGTTGGTGCGAATATCTGTATTGAGAAAGGAATTGATGAGGCTATTCATGATTTTAAAGGGAGACAATCGGATTTAGAGCGTACAGTGTCATCACTGCAGCAACAACTTGAGCAAGTTGTTACTGAGTTGGAGGGTCGTAGAAAAGCAATTTCATCGATAGTTCAGCAGAGTGGCAAAAGTGTTCAACAATCTTAGATCTCGACTAACTCGTTTTAAAGATACTTTAAGTTCTCGGACAATTGATGAGAAATCTATCTCTACTATTCTTGATGATCTTAAGATGACTTTAGTAGAGGGTGGTGTTGCATATGATGTTGCTGAGGAATTATGTTCATCCGTCGTCGATAAACTTGAAGGTTCTCGGATTCCACGACTTAAAGATCGATCGAAGCTTGTACAAAAGGTATTTGAAGAAAGTTTTAAGGAAATACTTGCTAAGACAACAAGTTTAGACATTTTTCCCCTTCTACGTTCCAAACGATCTAGTGGAGAACCATTTATTATGGTTTTCATGGGTGTAAATGGTGTTGGAAAAACGACAAGTATGGCTAAAGTCGCTCATTTCTTACAGGAAAATCAGTATACTGTTGTTATGGCATGCAGTGATACCTTTCGTAGTGGTGCTTTAGAGCAATTAGAGGAACATGGTAAAAAACTGGGAATTCGTGTTATTCATCATAAATATGGTTCTGATGCAGCGGCAGTTGCCTTTGATGCTATTAGTTACGCCACGGCTCATGGTGTTCATGTTGTTCTTGTTGATACAGCAGGACGTATGCATACTGATCGAAATCTCATGGATGAGATGAGAAAAGTTGTTCGGGTTACGAAACCAGATCTTCGAGTCCTCATTGTAGATTCACTAACTGGTAATGATGCGATTGAACAGTGTAAATTATTTGATGAAGAAGTAGGTATTGACGCGGTGTTCCTAACCAAATTTGATGCCGATGAGAAAGGGGGAACAGTCTTCTCTGTTTCAGCTACAATCGGTAAACCAATACTCTTTATTGGAGTCGGTCAAACTTATGAAGATATAAATACATTTAATCCTGAACTGTTTGTGAAGAATCTTATCGGAGATGAACAGTGAATATGAGTATGAAGAGATTGAAGGGACGTGATTTTTTATGTTTACAGGATTTTCAGTCATACGAGTTAGATGCTCTTTTAACTTTCGCTAAAAACATAAAACAAGACTTATCGCAAGCTCACACTTTACAAGGGAAGATAATTGGTCTTATCTTTGAAAAACCTTCTGCCAGAACTCGAGTATCAATCGAGGTTGCTTTACGTCATCTTAATGGTTCATGTATATACTTAACAGGAAAAGATTTAGAATTAGGTAAAAGAGAACCAATAGCAGATACGGCTCATGTCCTGAATCGATATTTAAATGGTATCGCCGCAAGAGTGTATTCACATGATACTTTAGTGAAGCTTGCCGATGTTTGTACAATACCTATAGTAAATGCGTTATCTGATTTATGTCATCCAATGCAGATCTTAGCTGATCTTCTCACAATATGGGAACATTGTAAAAAAATAAAGGAAGTTAAAATTGCGTATATTGGGGATGGTAATAATG
>CAZAXO010000024.1:0-17772 GCA_964489085.1 uncultured Candidatus Bathyarchaeia archaeon | reverse complement strand
AAATTAAGATCTTCTGGCAGAAATAGATTGAATATCTGTTTGCCACTCCATAATTTTACAGGTTTTTTAATTGAAGGTTCAGGAATAGAGCCTTCATAGTTAAATGCAGCCAATAATTTCATTGTTGAACTTTTTGTGAGATATGTGGATTTATGAGTTAAAAGATAAGAAGCACTTAAGTGGTCTCTTATCGCTCCAATTATTGGCCCTCCATACCTTGGAGATAATATTTGATCCTGAACTTGCATTAAAAGCTCTGCTTCAGTACGTGCTTCCTCACTTTGCGGAACATGCAGATTCATCTCATCTCCATCAAAGTCAGCATTATAGGGTGGGCACACGCATGGATTGAGTCGAAATGTTTTGTATGGAAGAACTTTAACTTTATGAGCCATAATTGACATTCTATGAAGAGAAGGTTGTCTGTTAAAAAGTACAATATCTCTATCTTTTAGATGTCTCTCCACTACAAACCCTGATTCCAACGCATCAGCGAGTTCTTCTCTTCCAGCAACAAATTCAAGTCTTATCCTCCGATCATCTGGTCGAATTATGTATAATGCCCCTGGATATTTATTCGGACCATTTCGTACTAGCTGTTTCATAAGTTTTAAGTTCCAAGGTGTAACTTTAACAGGAACAGTTAATTTTGATGCTAATGCTATTGGTATACCAACTTCATTAAGTTCAAGATTAGGATCTGGTGAGATAACGGTTCTCGCCGAAAAGTCCACTCTTTTTCCTGAGAGATTTCCTCGAAAACGTCCCTCTTTACCTTTTAATCGTTGAGAAAGAGTTTTCAATGCTCTCCCCGATCTATGTCGTGCTGGGGGTATACCTGCTACTTCATTATCAAAGTATGTGGTTACATGATATTGTAGTAGGTCATGTAGCTCTTGGATAATATTTACAGGTACTCCTGAATCCAGTGCTTCCTTAAGTTTCTGGTTTATTCGAATTATATCAACAAGTTTATGTGTAAGGTCGTCTTCAGATCGGACTCCTGACTCTAGAGTTATCGATGGTCTTACCGTTACAGGGGGAACTGGAATAGTCTGAAGCACTGTCCATTCAGGTCTTGCTGCATTATGATTTATTCCGAAGAGGGTAAGATCCTCATTAGATATCCTTTCAAGCCATTCTCTAATAGCTCCTGGTGTTAACCTTACCGCGCCCCCCTCCCTCAGTTCATGGAAAGTAGTAGGCTTTATATATTCTAAATCATACTGTTCAGCTCCACAATGCAAGCAATCGTGAGATTTTTTTGCCTCTTTGTAGATTTCATCATATATTCCATCAGGTATTGTATTTAGCATTATTTGTTTCTTATTAATCTCGTCCAAATAATATGATATACTTTCGTTTGAAAGTTTTATTCTTCCACAACTTCTACATGTTGCCATGAGGAGTCTATATATAACCTTAACAAATGAAACATGGATGGATGGTTCCGCTAATTCTATATGACCAAAATGACCAGGACAATTTGTTGCAGTATTACCGCATGTTCTACATTTTTGCCTTGGTTCCAATGTCCCAAGTCGTCCATCCATTAATCCAGATGGTATTGGAACACCATCTTCATCATAAGTATCAGCTGTTTGAACTTCAACTACTGACATTTTTCTAATCTCACTAGGCGATAAGAGTGAAAAACCAATTGAGTTTATCGCTTTATAGATTTCTTCTATCATCATCGTTAAGCTCTCTCCTTTAATTCAATTCGAGGTGCAATACCTAATGTCATTAATTCTTGAAGTAGAAGTTTAAATGCATATGAAAGTGTAACTGGAGATATCTTAGATTTCTCAGCACATACCCGACACATATAATGATTCTGTTTAATATCATAATAGGCTATTAATCCACATTCTTCACAAACAAGTATTGTAGCTTTATCGGATTCTTCAAGTAAACGATCCATTAATAACGCTGAAGTTCCATGCCCTATCAAACAATCGCGCTCCATTTCTCCAAATCTTAAACCTCCTCCACGTGCTCTACCTTCTGTTGGTTGTCTAGTTAGCATCTGTACTTGTCCACGAGCTCGAGCATGCATTTTGTCAGCGACCATATGATGCAATTTCTGGTAATAAACAACACCAATAAACACATCTACTTCAAGTCTTTCTCCACTTATACCATTGTAACATACTTCACGTCCATTATATTGAAAGCCAGCATCTAAGAATCTTTTTTGTAATACCTTATTATCCTTATTTTCTTTATTGAACGGTGTTCCATCAATAGACGTACCTTCAGCTGCAGCGAGTTTACCTGATATAGACTCAATGAATTGACCCATTGTCATCCTCGAAGGAAACGCATGAGGGTTCATTATTATGTCAGGTGTTATACCATCTTCCGTAAACGGCATATCCTCTGATGGAACAAGTAAACCAATAACTCCCTTCTGGCCATGACGTGAAGCAAATTTATCACCTAGTTCGGGGATCCTTGTATCTCTTACTCTAACTTTCACAAGTTTGTTTCCTTCTATTGACTCAGTTACGAAGACATCATCTACAATTCCCATTTCGGATGGGCGCATACATATAGAAGAGTCTCTTCTTGCTGGGCCTGAAACTTCGAACTCTCGGTATTCTTCTAAAAACCTAGGTGGACTTGTTCGCCCTATTAAGACAGTATTCCCTTCTACATCTGTTTCAACGGGAATTACTCCATCCTCTTCTAGTAACCTATAATATTGTTCTCCACGATATCCTCGAATATTTTGTTCGGGTATTTCAAATTTATCTTTGAGACCACCTAAATATTGTCTACATTCTCCTTCATAGCTTCGAAAGAATGTTGATCTACATAAACCTCTGTCGACTGACGATTTATTCATAATAATAGCATCTTCCATATTATAACTTTGAGATGTAAGTACAGCCAATACTAGATTCTGACCAGCTGGGCGCTCATTGTATTGAGCTGTTTTCATGCTCTTTGTTGTGACTATTGGTGCTTGTGGATAATTTAGCAAATGTCCTCTTGAATCTAACCTATTAAAAAAGTTGCACGCATACACTCCAAGTGCTTGCTTAGCCATTGCTGATTCATAGGCATTTCTTGGTGACTGATTATGTTCTGGGTATGGTATGAGTGATGCACATACTCCAAGAATAGCATAAGGTGATACTTCTAGATGAGTAGTTTCAGAATTAATCTGAGAAACATTTAATGCTACTAAAGCATTCTCTTCTTCATCAGCATCTAAATATTCTACAACACCATTTTTTACAAGAGTACTCCAAAGAAGTTCTTTTTTCTCTATTTTTTCTACATTTTCTTCTGTTATAAGTGGTACACCGTTTTCTACTCTGATTAATGGTCTGCGAACTCTACCTTCATCACAATTAATGTATATCTCATCTCTTCCTTCAAAATGTTGAGCTGGATAGGATACAATATTGATTTGATAATTAATCGCTCCCCTTCTACGCATCTCTCGTATATTGGTAACAAATTTTTCTGGATCTTTAGTATACCCTACAATTATCCCGTCTATGATTATTTTTATTCCTTTATCTCTTAAATTGTCCGAAGCTTCCTCAAGTGGAGTTATTTGTTCATCCTTCAAAATTTCCATTAAGGGTTCATGCGGCGATCCGACTGATATCTCTGAGGATAGAGCTAAATTTTTCACTAATCCACAATTTGCGCCTTCAGGTGTTTCGTTGGGACAAAGTCTTCCCCAATGAGTAGGATGTAAATCACGTGCTTCTAAATTTGGTTGACTTCTACTTAGGGGAGATTGTAATCTTCTAAGGTGACTTAATGTTGAGTAATAATTGGTTCTATCAAGTAATTGAGTCACTCCTACACGCCCTCTTATCCAGTTACCTGTTGCGATAGCATGTTGGAGTCTTTCTGTAATTATTCCAGGGCGAACGGAATTTGATACTAAAATCTCTCCATGTCGCCTAATTATGACTTTCTCAAGTTGATATTTCATATCTCTTGTAAGAGTTCTAAATGATACTCTGAATAGATCAGACAATAAAGATCCTGCAAGTTTGAGTCTTTTGTTGCCATAATGATCTTTATCATCATCAGTTCTAAATCCTAACTTTAACTCAATTATTCTGCGTGCTATTTCAGCAAGAAAATGTGCTTTTGAACTTCTTTGTTCTGGTGTTGTGCCGATATGGGGTAATAAGTTTCTATCTATTAGATTCTCAGCTTTCTTGGTACGATATTCTTCAATTTGGCCTGGCGCTAATCTATTTCCCAGAAATAGTAAAGCATCTTTCTGATAGTTTATTCCCGCAGATTTCTCAAAAGATGATTCAAGTTCATCTTGGATTTCTTGTTTTGATGATACTATCTCTGCAATCATTAAATCCTCTTCAACTCCAAGTGCCTTTATGAGAATTGTTATAGGAACTTCAACGGGTATCCCGGGCGTGGATAGATAAATAGCACCATCACTCTTCATTTTAGCCTCCGTTCTAGCTCTGAATCCTATAGTTGTTGAGAAAATCTTCGCTTTGTAGGTAGGTGTAACACCTGTATATTCAGTTTCAACTAAAATCTTATTTGGTGCTAAATCCTCAAGCGCTACAAGGACTCGTTCTGAACCATTTACGATAAAATATCCGCCGGGATCCAAGGGGTCTTCTCCATTTTCACGTAGCTCGTCTATAGTTAATTTATTGAGATAACACATCTTCGATTTCAACATAACGGGAATATCTCCTATGTACACAAGCTCACTTCTTGCTTCTCTGCCATCTATTACGGTCTTCATATCAAGATATATTGGAGCTGCATAGGTTAAGTTTCTAATCCGAGCTTCCATAGGATATATTTGCCGTTCAGCACCATCAACCTCAATAGCTCTTGGAGATCCAACAGTTATTTTACCAAACTGAATACTAAGAGAATATTTTTCACTCTCTATAGGTATATCCTTTATTTCATGAATTATTACTTGGAGGTTATTTTCAATAAATTCATTGTAAGAGTTTATATGTTGTTTTACTAGTCCTTCTTCCTGTAGAAAATTTTCTATAAGAGACCACTTATCCTTACTCATAAATTAGTCCTCCACAACATATCGGTATCTAGTAGCCTTTCCTGCTGTTGAACTTTTTCCAATTATCTTTATGATATTTCCTGGTTTTGCATTTATTGCTTTGATAGCGGGATCTGAAACCTTAATATAAGGAATTTGATATGGCTTTGCGTTATATTGTTTTAATACTTCTTCAACCTCTTCTTTGGTGAGAACTATATGTTGAGGAACTAATGAATGATCTATCACGTTATAATTAAATTCTTCTTGTTTTTTCACTTAAAGAATCCACCTTGTAAGCAGCTCTAATGCCTTGTATCGTTTTAATAAAGTTTATTGTTGGCGGGCCCGCCGGGATTCGGACCCGGGACCCATCCCCAAGACCATTTATAAGTCTTTCCGGGTGGCTATCCTCTCTCCCGAGGTTAAAAGCTTCACCGGGAATTTATCCCTCCGGTGCTCTTCCTGGCTGAGCATCCCGAACGTATTTTCATACGTTTTACGGGCCCGCGGACCCAATTGATTCAATAATACTTATGCTTATAAATTTTTACAATTTTATTAGTTTACATAACTTCTTTAATAGCGAAGATCTATTATTAACTAATTATGAAAAAATTTTCATATCTTTTTTTATAATTCTAATATTAGAGTATTAGGGATTACTTGAAATTATAAACTATTATATGACGTAATTACAGTTTTCTAGTGTATTAATCCTGTTAGTAATTCAAGAAACCTTTCGTTTTCATCTTTAGTACCAATTGTAACACGGATATGATTATGTAAACCCCATGCTCCCATATACCTTGTTACTACTCCTTGCTTAACCATTTTTTTAGTTATTAATTCTGCTTGTTTTTCTAACTTTATTAGAATGAAATTAGTAACACTAGGAATATACTCTATACCTAACCTTGAAAGTTCCTTATATAAGTATTTTTTTCCCTCATCTGTCATTTGAATTATGGATTCAACGTGCTTCTCATCATCTAATGCTTCTTCAGCAGCTATTTGAGCTAATAGGTTAATGTTGAATGGCTCTCTAACCTTACTCATCAAGTCAATTATATCTGGTTCAGAGATTGCATATCCTATTCTCAAACCTGCTAATCCATAAGCTTTCGAGAAAGTTCGAGTAGTTATAATATTGCCTCGTTCATGATAATTCATAGAGTTTGGATAATTTTGAGTTGTATATTGCGCATATTCAAAATATGCTTCATCAAAGAAAATCATTACGTCTTCTGGTAATTCGTCTAAGAACTTATCCACTTCATTTACTGAATTGTACGTTCCAGTTGGATTATCGGGGTTGGCTATAAATACCATTCGAGTCTGATTAGTAATAGCTGCCGCCATTCCTTCCAGATCATACTTATATGATTTTAGAGGTACTTTTTTTATTTTCAGTCCAGCTGCTTTCGATGCAATATTGTATATAAGAAAGGTTGGATCAGCAATTATAATCTCATCACCTTTATCAAGGAAAGCTCGTATTGCAAAAATTATAAGTTCATCAGATCCATTACCAAATATGATCTGTTCTTCGTTTACTTTAAGTTTCCTAGCTATCTTTTTTCTGAGGTAGTAACATCCACTATCAGGATACCGATTAACTTCATTTACTGCTTTCTTCAGAGCTCGTATAACATTTCTTGATGGTCCAATAGGATTCTCGTTAGAAGCAAGTTTAATTACCTTCATAAGGCCTAGCTCTCGCTTCACTTCATTAATAGGTTTACCTGGTTTATATGTTTCGAGATTAATTAGCTCGTCTTTAATTTTAAATTTCAAGAAGCATCCCTTTCTAACCATTCGGTTACATACCATTTTTATCTTGATTTTTTTTGTTTATTCTAATAGTAATATTTAGTTTCAACATTATATTATGATTATTGGTTTTATATTTTGAGTATCCATAGGTTAAACTTGCACATTCGAGTTATCTAATTTACCGGCCATCGACTCAAGAATATAAATGCTATCTTTTGTTCCACAAGCAATAATTTCATCACCTACATTCATCTTAACATCCTCTCCTGGGGCGTAGAGCCAAACCCCCTTCTTTCTTATAGCTAGAATGTCTAATCCTAATCTTTCAATGAGTTTAGATTCATAGATAGTTTTCATAGCTAATCTTCCTCTCTCTGAGATAGGAATGACTGTCACAGTATCTTCTGCTTCTTCAATTGCGGCTTGAAGTATTTCATGTGATTCTCCTCCTCTAATAGTTATATTTGCTATTGATGCTGCAGCATCGGAGAGGATCTCGCAAATTAAACCTAAACGTATGAGCCCTAAAATTTTCTTTCTATCATTTAAACTACTGCATAATTGTAAAGCTTCAAGTTCCAGCTCTAAATGCCATGTATCAACTGCTTCCTCGAGAGCCAATACTTCTTGAGCGATATCTAGATTATTGTATATCAACGCAGTATAGGCTAGGTTTAACATCATATCTGTTGTGTCTATTAGCTCAACTAGTAGATCTTCTATCTTATCCAGAATTGGAAGACCACTCGATGATGGTAAAGAAGGGGGTGGCTGAGCTCCTGCCATATCAGAGAGTTGTAAAAGACCTGAGAGAGCCCCCCTCGCTAATAGTACATCTTGCTTCTTGATCACTTCATCATCGTTTGGATCTGTTATCCATTGATTCATTCTTTTTATAGCTATAATATCTATACCTATTGTAGTATCTAAGCGTAGGTTTTCTATAGAGCGGTTATGTAAAACAGAATATTTTGAAACTTTAATTCTAGCGAAGCGTCTCTCAATTCGCTGAAAAATCCTTTGGAGTGAGGGATGATCGCTTAATCCTTCTATCACAAGTTTGCCAAGATCAGCAGCTGCATTAGAGATTTCGCAGATAACGGATCCAAGTTTTATCAGTCCAACAATTTTCTCAGCATCTTCAGCATCGCGGGCACTTAGAGCTGCGCTCATCCAAAGCTGATACGCTAAACTATCTATCCGTTCTTCTAAGCTGTTCAATCCCTCAGATAACTGTTTATCATTTAGGAGAATTGATAAATATCCTAAATGGACTGCTAATTCTGAAGCATTCTTCATATCTTTTAGTACTTCTCTAACTGAAAGAGGTTTATAATGAATTTCTGTATTGTTATTCTTCTTGCTAAGGTTATCATATGTCATACTTTGCCTTAGCCTCACCAAATCTATTTCTTATACTATTATTAACATTTATCCTACATTAATTGTCTTTTGATAATCTCTTATATTCCAATAGAAAAATGATGTGACTATACTCAAAAGTTTTTGCAAGTATATCCATGAAAATTAATTATATTTTATCTTAGCTGTTTAAGTTTTTCTAAAATATTAAGCCATAATACTATGGAATCACTGATTCTTCTAATCTCTTTAGAATCACTGCTTATTTTAAGAGTTCTATTCGCCTCATCTAAGCGGTGAAGTATTGTTTGTTCTAAGTTTGATAATGTAAGAGATTCTGTAAGCCTTTGTTCATCTTCTGGACTTTTTATAATTGCTACTGATTTATTACATTTAGGACAGAATATTCGATCATCTTTTTTGTATAATGGAATATGGCAATCAGGGCATGCTTCAGATAACATAGTAGCTCCAGACTTTAGTAAATCTGATAAGCGTTTAAGTTCCTCACTCACATTTAGTAGCCTCATTATTTCCTTAAGGAAATATTTTAATTAAAGGGAAAGGGTTTTTAGGGGTGATATTTGATTTATTACTTAATAATCTATTGGAGAATGTGTTGTCATGGCTGAGCGAAAATCTAAACGTAAAATTGAATATGAATCTAGAGTACAGCAGGCCTTACAAGTTTTAGAAGAAGTATCTTATGATAATACGACTCCCCGAAATATTAGACGTGCAGCGAAATCAGCTATTGATGCATTACATTATGAGGAATACACCATCGCTGTTAGAGCATCTAATGCTATATCAATTCTTGACGATATATCTCAAGATCCTAATATGCCTCCTTATACAAGAGTAAAATTATGGAGTGTGATTAGTCTATTAGAAGCAATCAAAGACTAGCAAATTCATTTAGCTGGTAGCATATATCTATAAGAAACTTTTAAAATTTCAGATCAAAATAAATAAAACCTAAAAATTAACGTATTCTTATGTGAAAGTTAACCCATATCCAAGCATATTGTATAAATAATTGAAAATTACCTTTGAGACTATAAATATCTTAATAATACAGCAGTATTTTATTCTGTTCTAATTTCCATTTATTCCATTAATTATGATATTAAATTGATTAATCCTACCTTATCATTCTCCTCTATTTCTTCTCGATTATTTGCGCACCTATTGTCGACTGGGATACATATCCATGGCACTCTATTCCTTCCGCCTCATAAGCTTCCTTCATTGTTTTTGCTACTGACGCCGTATTTGTATTCGAAGGATCGACAACTGCTATAATGGTTGGTCCAGCTCCACTAAGTGTTACACCATAAGCCCCAGATTCTAAAGCTTCTTTTTTTGCATTTAAATATCCAGGATAAAGTGATGCTCTTATAGGTTCTACAATTTGATCACCTAGCATTCCTTTACCAATAAGCCTCACGTTAGATTGTAGTAAACCTACAATAATGGATGATGCTGCACCTAAATTATTGATAACCTGTTCAAGTGGAACATGTTTTGGTAGCACATCTCTGGCTTTCTTTGTTGTCTTTTTAAGTCCTTTAGGAACAGCGAGAGCAAATTCCAATTCAACAGGTGGAGGTAACTTGAGAATATCGAAAGGGTGATACGAACGAATAATAACAAATCCACCATATATAGAGGGTGTAACATTATCTGCATGCGGAGTTCCTGCTGCTGCAATTTCACCTTGCGCTGCAAACTCAGTTAATTTTTTTTTGTTGAGTTCCAATCCGTGTAAAGCATTTATAGCAACAGCTGTTGCAGAAGCACTTGCACCACTACTTCCCAATCCTGAACCTGGTGGAATCCCTTTATGAACTGTTATTTTAACACCTCCTATATGGTATTTTCTGATAAACTCATGTGCAGTTCTGCCGGCACTATTTTTTTTAGGGTCTATTGATATGGTATCAGCTTCAACTCCTTTCATCTCAATAAGAATAATTTTCTCTTTTAAGGCAGTAACTTCTACTGTATCGTACATCACATCTAGGGCCAATCCAAAAACATCAAAGCCAGGGCCTAAATTAGCAGTTGAGGCAGGAGCACGAACAACACACCTTTTATAATTATCTTGATTTTCAACTTTCATATTGATTATCACCTTTGATATTTTATTTTCTAAATTTCGTTATGGTCGAAAAAATATTGTCATAAGTATATTATCATAAACGTTATATATGATTTGGTGGTGCGGCCGCCGGGATTTGAACCCGGGTTAGAAGCGGACTACACTTCTATTATTTGGCAGGCTTTCAGCAACTATTCCAAAGTTGTTCCTGTCCTAAACCAAGCTAGACTACGGCCGCATGACGTTTAGGATACGAAATCCATTTTTCTTCCTATTCATATCTTTTACTCTATTAGAGTCATCTAACTATTTATCCATTTCTAAAAAATAAAGTCTAATTTAATGGTTTACCGCATTTACCACAGAAAGTACTTCCAGGTACTATAGGATTTCCACATTTCATGCAGTATATATTTGAAGGTTTAACTTGGTGGGAGAGTGGAGCCTTCCTTTTCCTTGTTAGAGCTACTAGAAGAGCTAACACAGTAATGATGAGTACGATAACAATAATGCCTAACGGATTCGTAATAAACGTCGATACAGTGATTTGTTGGGCTTCTGTTACAGTGGTTGTGAATGTAAACATTGAAGTTGCTACTTTAGTTTCTGTGAGAATAGAAGTAATTGTAACGACGGGAGTTGTCGCCTGCATAGTTGTTGTCGCTGCTGTGGTAGCAGGTGCAGTAGATTTTAACTCAAAAGAATCGGTAAACTGTAATTCATCATCGACGTAGAATTCTACTCTCCATTGACCAGGAAAATTTCGAGCATTAGAGTCTCCTTCCTGAAGATCTAAGTTAAACGAGATAGAGTAGCTCTCAAAATACTCATATCCTTCAGAACGAGGATCAACTTCGTCATATGGCCATTCACTTTCAATCGCACGTGTAAACAAGTCACCTTGGGGAGTAAACCACTTCGTATATATTTTACGTGAGCTACGTACATTTTTTAGAATAACTAAAAGACAGACTAATTCATCTGTGTCATCGAATGTTTTTGTTGGATTAATAGGCTCATAGGGAAGCTTGGATTTGTCAACATATTTGCAAAGAGTATGGCTGACTGTGTAAGCATGTGTTATAGAAGGGAAAAGTAACATAGTAATGAGAAATGCTACTGCAAATAATTTACTCATTCCAAATATTGAGGCTCGTGAAACCGTCATGTTACTTCTTGAAGTAATTATACTAATAAAAAGTTATCCATAAATCATCCTCCTGAACTTATAAACCTAAGCTAACAGAAAAAACTAGATAACAAATTTTTTATTATTTGTTAACGAGTAATTATTGAGTTTATTCAAATGGAAAGAAAAAATATTGCAAAAGTAATAGGTTCTGGTATCATTTTCACGATAATAGGCCAACTTGTCCACATCATCGGATCAAGTTTTACAATGGGATTCTACACCGATCCAACCTACTTCCCTGTTTGGAGTAAGGTGATGATGCCCACGCAGGGTCCTCCACCAATTTCTTTCTTCTACTATTCAATAGTCTTTGGATTAATCACTGGAATATTGCTGGCCTTAGTGTACACTATTGTTAGAACTGGAGTACCTGGGATAGGAGCCAAGAAAGGTTTCGTATATGGTCTTCTCGTTTTCCTCATAGCAGTAGTACCTGGCTCGTTATCGATATACCTGCTCATAAATCTCCCCTCTTAGCTGATAACCTACTGGACATTAGAGAATTTAGTCATATATCTAATAAGTGGCACCATCTTCGGAAAATTGATTACCTAAGCTTACAATACCGGTAAAACCATATTCAAACCTCGTCATGACTGATTGATGTCATGATTATTGATTACAATAAAATTAGAAGCTAACTAGCTGCAAAGTACAAAAGATCAAAGAGAAATTGAAAGACCTAAATCCTTAATTTTTAGAATATGCCTCTTACTCCAGCTAGAATATAAAAAAGTGAAGTTGTTATGGCTAAGGTTCAACTCACATATGACGGTTTTCAGCATGCGATAGCTTTACAGGAGGAATGTAAGAATGCGCGTGGAAAGATCGTAGCCACTGACTGCCCCTATACAGGAAAAGGTGAAGAGTTTTCTCCATTAGAATTGACTGGAACAGGACTCGCTGGATGTTGTCTCATATCGAAGGGTACCTTTGCAATGCGAAGTAACATAGATATTTCTGGTACCCGCTTGGATATAGAACTCAATTGGGCAGAGGATGGTAAGCGTATTGGGACAATCGATGTACTGTTCACTAATACCTTAATTTTTTAGAGGTTAACTTATTGTAAAATGAGATCCTAAAACCAGAAACCTTAACCTACAATCCCATAGAGTTGGTGCCGTCCATAATATATTCGCTGTCTTGTTGGGGGTAACGCCTAAAAGGGAAGTGCTTATCGGCAACTATTTTAAATATTAAATTTGAGATTTTCCACATTCTGCACAAAAAATCGCATCCAATTTATTCATTTCTCCGTAGAAAGGGCACTTCTTATGGTTACTTGAAATATTATTATCAGTCTCAGACATTCTTGTGCCTAAGTTAATAGTTTCCCACCTAACTTTACCCTGCTCGACTACCTGCTTAAATTATCTCTATGCCAATATGAGAAACTTCTATTGTAAAAAAAATTGGGATTTATAGTTTAGTCTTTTTTTTAAGCAAGTTCTTTATCTATTATAAGGAGTGCATATCCTGTCTCTCCAACCAGCTTTAATTTTTGGAGTATCTTATTTGCTGTTGCCTCTTCTTCAACTTGTTCATTTACAAACAATTGAAGAAAGACTTCAGTAGCATAATCTTTCTCTTTTTTTCGAGATTTACTATGTCATTTATCATTTCGGTGACAGCTCTTTCATGATTGTAGATCTCTTCGAATGCATGGGTAGGTGATTTCCATTCAGAGGGAAATGCTTCAATACCGGACATTTCGGCTCGTCCTCCTCGTTCGATTAGGAAGTTGTATAATTTCATTGCATGGCCGATTTCCTCTTGTGTTTGGAGTTGCATCCAATGAGAAAATCCTTTTAGGTTAATCGATTCGTAATAGAATACCATAGATAGGTAACGGTATGAGGAGTAGAATTCACGATTTATCTGACAATTTAGAACTAAGTATCTTTTCCTTAATCATTTCTTTTAACATCATTTAACTGATTACGTTTCTTATATATTGCCAACTAATTCTATACTTGGTTTTATAGTATCTTCTCCAATATCCCAGCTTGCAGGGCACACTTCTCCCTGGTGATCGTTTACATATTTACTTGCTCTCAGTTTCCGTAAAATTTCTTTAGTATTTCTTCCGATACTGTTGTCATGCATTTCCATCGTTTTTAGAATTCCTTCTGGATTAAAGATGAATGTTGCCCGCAGTGAGATTCCCTCATCTTCGATATAGGTACCTAATGCTTTACACAGTTGACCTGCTGGATCTGCAAGCATGGGATACCTAATTTTTTTTATTGCGGGAGATACATCATGCCATCCTTTATGAACGTAAGCAGTATCGGTGCTGACACTTAATACTTCCGCATTCAATTTTTTAAAGTCATTATAATTTTCTGCAATTTCCTCTAATTCGGTGGGGCAGACAAACGTAAAATCAGCTGGGTATAATATTAACACTACCCATTTCCCTTTATAATCAGTAAGTTTGATTTTCTTTATTTCACCATTATCAAATGCGTCTAATTCCATGTCCGGAATTATATCACCAATCTTAATCATTCATGATTACAACCATTTTTATTTATACATTTTCTAAACTCATTCTTACAATATTAGTGCGTATTGAAAGGAGAGTGAATTAGTGTTTTAATTCTAATCCGTTATGGATCCATCCTCTCTTTCCTGCTTTAAAATCAATAGTTTTTTCATACCCTTTTTCGAGGAGTAGACGAGCAGCTTTTGTGCTCGCCTGACAACTATAATTGGCACAATAGATGACTATGGTATCAGATGGATCTAAATGATTCTTGGCTGTTTTCTCGAGGGTATCGAGTGGAATATTTATTGCTCCTGGAAGATGTCCTTTATTATGCTTATCCTCAGAGAGTACTTCTACGAGTTTATACTCCTCATTATTTGCTGACATTTCAAGGAGATCTTCAATACTAATGAATTGCGCCTTTGTCAATCTAATTCACTAACTTATAATTAACGTTGTTATATATTTAAATATAACGTTGTTATGTCTCAACATGATAAAAGTTAGTAAAACTTGACGGATAAACGTGATGATTTTTCTATGTGTGATAAGATGAGGGAATTAATTCCAAGTAATCCTGCTCCCCCATTTTCACTTCCTTCGACTTCAAATAGAGAGATTAGTTTGTGGGACTATAAACAAAAAAATAATTTACTTCTACTTTTCATAGGAGATCGTAGTATAAAACTGTATGAACCGATTTTTACTATAATAACTAATGAATACTCCTCCTTGAAAAAGCTTAAAACAGAAACACTAGTTATTTCTCTCTTACCTCTACATACTCTAAAAGAGGTAAAAGTAAAATTACAGTTGAAATATCAGCTATTATCCTACCCTTCTAGTAGGATCGCAGAAAAATATGGTATAGACATAACCAAAATTTTCTTCAAGGTTCTTGTAATCGATCGATTTTGTGACATTCATTATCATCAATCAATCATAGAATTGGCAGAATTTTCCTTAAAGGAGTTTGTTGATTGGATTGAGTTTCTTGAGAATCAATGTCCTGAATATTCTCACCTATAAACTCATACAGTTTCATAATAGGTTCGCTCACTCTTCTCCAAATTGATGAGGTAACATCGTCAAGTAAAAACTAAATAACTAGTACTATTATTGAATCATTATTGATCTATTTTTGATAGGAGATTTGAATGGGGAAAGAGAGACTCATCAAGATTCTAAATGATCTCGTTGCTGTGGAGATAGCAGCGGTAACAGAGTATCAGCAGCACGCCTACATGTCTGAAGATTCAAAGATTATTGATCTTATGGAAGACTTTTCCATGGATGAAATGTCTCATATCGAATTATTCTCCCGAGAAGTAGCGCGTCTTGGCGGAGAACCCACCGTCATCCCAAAGAAGATCAAAGAGGCAGGGAAAACCTTTGAGGAACTCGTTCAACGTGATATAGAAGTCGAAGCCGAAGCAATGAAACGTCTAACAGAGTATATGAAGGTGGCTGATGAAGAAGGAAATCAGAGAGTACAAAAGCTTCTTCAGGACATCTATGCAGATGAGAAAACACATTATGATACCCTCGTAAACCTGTTAAATCCTCCTCAATCAACCTTGACAAGGATACGAGATTCACTTGACATTGGAACTGGTTTAATTATGACCGGGTTATTCTGGCTCTACTTATGGTTATTTCCACACTTTCCAGCGTATTTATCGGATCCCAGATGGGCGCATAACTTCGCCTTCCCGTTAATTCTACTCACGATCGGGGTCGCTTATAAAGAAAAGAAATTATCCACAGATTTAGTAGCAGCACTATCAGCTTTTATGGTGATTCCAACAGAAAGTGGGGTACTCTCTGGAGTTCACAGCACCATCATTGTCTCTGTTCTGCTCGTGATTATTCTTCTTCTTATAGCAGTAGAGAGAGGAAGAAAACGAGAACTTCTCTTCTTTCAGCATAGATGGAGGCGATGGTTGAAGAAACACCTCCTCACCTTTTCTTATCTATTTTTGATGCATATGGCGTTTATCTATTGGTTCACTAGGGTATTATTCGGTGAACCGGCGGAAGTGAATCTTCCTTCTGAGATGCCGTGGGATCCAGTTCATTGGGGGACCGCTGCGTATAACATTTTGGTGATACCGTTTGGTTTGATAGGGATGGCGGAGAGATTCCGAGGAACACTGAGACGTAGGATTAGTGCTTTAAAACTGGGTTACTGGTGGTCTCTTCTCATTATAATCGTGGGAATCGGGGCCCTCGGTATAGCCTCAGGTGCTTGGTTGATATATGGTGGTCCACTAATCGTTTCCCTTGTGATTTTAACGCTATCCATTATTGCATGTAAGAGGAAAAGTTAGGGAACGTATCACCGAAAAATATATGCTAACTACCCCAGTTTACAGAGAAGTTAGTATATTTTTAATTATGCACTTTAACCGAAGTTAGTGTTTACTACCATTGTTGGTCAGTTACATGCGTTCCATGCGATCATGCCTCCAAGAAGATTGAAGATGTTGGAGTACCCTGCACGAGCTAAAATACTGGCACCTAAACTCGCTCTATGCCCTACACTACAAGTAATGCAGACTTCTTTACTTTTAGGGATCTGGTTTATCATTCTCTGAAGATGACCCACATATATATTCATCACTCCCTGTATGTATCCTCTACGCTATTCATCTTCGCTTCTCACATCAAGAATACTGATATCCTCATTATTGCCCATCTTCTGTTTCAATTCCTGAACTGAGAGTAACCCTAAATGATGTATAGGAAACCCTGCGTTATACCCGTCTTCTAGTCCTGTTCCCTTATGTTCTATACCACCTCGGAGATACCCTGCAATCTTGTCGTACCCAAGACGCGTCAGATACCGTATCGCCTTCTCTAAATAGAAGCTATCCTCTAAGATGAGGAGGATCGGTCTATTATAGGGGAGCCTCCATCCCGCAAAATTAGGTAATACGAGCAACCAGATACTATATGATCCCTCAATGTGAGCGCCACCATATGCTGGAGGTTCACGCGTATAAATAATCACTGCTCCCTCCTCCATTTTCTCTTTGAATTCACGGGGGAGTAAGATCACTAGGCTGTGGAAACGATCCAAGTAAGGGTGGACCTTCAAGATTATATTTCTCCATCTGCTTGAAGTATGGAGGCACATCATGTTTCTCCGCCACCTTATACCTAATGAAATCGTCTTTATCAATTTGTAACAGAGGATTATGGGGGCGTTCAAATCCAAGCGTACTTTCTTCGCGCTCACTAATGTTTTTCCCGCATACTGATCCCCCTCCATGAGCTGGATAGAGAAGAACACTATCCCCGAGAGATAGAATTTTTCTGAAAAGGCTATGATAGAGCTGTGCAGCCATCTCGGGAGCTTTCTTGGATCCATAAAGGTCTATTCTTCCCACATCACCCATAAAAAGAGAGTCGCCTGTAAAGACCATTATAGGAGCATTATCAAGATGTGGATCAGTTAACACATAGGACAGACTCTCTTTGGTGTGTCCAGGCGTTAAGAGAGCAGTTAAGGTAAAGATCACCAAGTGAAAACGTCTGCTGTTTTTCGAGGGTTTTTCCATACTTCCACTCTAATCCAGGAGCGTGAAAAATCTCGGCACCAGTAAGTTGTTGTAACTCCAAAGATCCTATGACGTAGTCTTCGTTACGATGAGTTTCAAAGATATAGTCGATTTGTACTCCCTCTCGCTGAGCAATATTCAAGTATACACTACAATCACGACGTGGATATATAACAGCTGCTCTATCACAAGTAGCGAGAAAATAAGAGTTATGAGCTAATCCCTCTGCCATTATCTTCCTGAAAATCATAGTATACC
>CAZAXO010000023.1:0-17884 GCA_964489085.1 uncultured Candidatus Bathyarchaeia archaeon | reverse complement strand
CCGAATTTTTCTATGATGGTATTAACCATCCTAATAACTTCATCTTCCTTTGTAACATCTGCTTTCACAAAATATGCTTCTCCATTCTTCGATGTTATTTCTTTCACGGTTTCTGTTCCACCTTTTTCATCGATATCCACAACTACTACGTTGGCGCCTTCTTTTGCAAAAAGGATGGCGGTAGCTCTTCCTATTCCTGACCCTGCACCGGTAATTACTGCAACTTTATTCTTTAATCTCATAATCCAAAACTCCTAACATTAACTACTACTAAATACGTAATCTATACATAAAGAACAGCTAGCTTAGCCAACTAGTTGATCCTTCTTTTTTAAGTGGGATGATTTCATGTAGAATAAGCCTCCTATGGACGCGGCGATGATACCTATGATCAATATAGTTAAGTATGGGTACACTGATTTATTCTAGGTAAA
This sequence comes from uncultured Candidatus Bathyarchaeia archaeon, assembly GCA_964489085.1. GTDB lineage: Archaea > Thermoproteota > Bathyarchaeia > 40CM-2-53-6 > DTGE01 > CAZAXO01. The sequence continues at coordinate 17,450 of CAZAXO010000023.1, read as the reverse complement.
ATTTTTTTCTGAAGAATCATAATCATTCATTAAGTATATAATAGTCAATTTACTTTTAAATCTTTAAATATATACAAAAAATGATCTTTTCAACCGAACTACTCAAGTAATAGAAACGCGTAGCGATTCTGGGGTTGATTTTTATCTTTTAATATGTCACACGGCAGATCTTGTTCTCGAACTGTTTTATAGACGTCAATACCAAAAAGTGAGTCGCAAGGTCGTATTTTTTCTCGTGCAACGCAGGGATTACCGTTTGCAACCTCACATGATGGACAAAAATAGCAGGGACTAATAAGAAATGCGTAGCGATGACCATCTAGAAAGGCTTGTCTTTCAATCTTAAGCCCAGCTGAGTAGAGTTTATGGACGTCATCTGAGTGAAGAAGGAGAATATGCTGATATGATTTTACGATTTGAATTCTCATCTCATAGGGAATATCTCTGTCACTGCATTTTACAGTATCAGGATCATCGCAGCCCCATTTACATTTCAGAAGAGTTCTGGAGTCAAAATGGATAGCATCAGAACGGATAATCTTCGCATTAATCATCCCAAGATTTTTCGCCAGCTGAACATATTCGTTCAAAACGTTCCCTCTCATCATCCTACACCTTTGGTTACCGAGTAAATATACTCTTTCTTTTTATTACTGGAGAGCTCGCCTACAGTTACGACAGAAGATTGCATCGGAACCGATTCTAGAGTTGCAGTAGGGGCATCGCATAACCTTCGCTAAGGTCATCTTTAACATGATCTTTGCATATTCTGGCGAATGATAAAAATCATCCAATTCTTTTAATCTGTTTTTAGTGAATGGATGAGTTCGCCAAAGCTCTGTGAATTCGCTCCACTCTGAACCAACACTGTCATGAAGCGCCGTCTTATCACTTGATATTTTCTTTTGAACCTGTTTAATCTGCTCTAAATTATGAGTAATTAAAAGGCTCGCCCTATCTGCAGTCAATTCCGCATATCTAAGCCACGATTTAAGTCCCAACTGTAATGGAAAAGAGAGAAGAGAAAATCTACTGAAAAAGGTGATGCCATTAGCTAAAAGATACGCCATGGTATGTAATTGCTGATGATCCCCTTTAATATGACCCATTTCATGGCCGAGAACCCCCGCTAGCTCAGCAGTACTCAGCATCTGTACCAACGCTGTAGTAACTATGATAATGGGTTCTTTTTTTCCACCGATAGCGTAGGCATTAGAGAATTGAGAGGGTAAGATATAGAGTTGAGGAAGAATCTGTAGACATAACTTTTCCCCGCACTCTAGTGTTAGATTATAGAGTTGAGGATACTTTTCGATACTTACCTGAACAGCATTTTTAAAAAATTTTTTTCTGCTGAATGATTTTTGGAAAAACTCAACGGCTGAGGTTGCCATTGAAGTTATGGGTTCAACTTCTTGTAGTAAACCTACGTTATCAAGATCTTGTGGATGAGCGAAATCCTTGAACTTCAAGAAATAAGGAGAATCAGGATTGAGATTACTTTTACATGTATAACAAAAAGCGTCGGAAGAGGAATTTTCGGTCTTACACGTTGTACACGTCGTCAATAGAGAATCTACCCGCATTTTCTATGGGGTTTATTATCATCTATTTAAAAAGTGGTTTCTATACTATTCAATAAACTATTCTATTAGCGTTATAATTCTGATGCGAAGCGAGTGTTCCTTGACTTAACACGTTTAGAACTTTTTTTTCTCCTCTGATATCTGGTAGATTATGCGCTGGCTTCAAACTCGGATCGAGCTTTGATTAGATGGGTGAGGTCCCTTCTGCTGACAATTCCTTTCAACTCGTTATCCTCCATCACCAAAATTCTTCCTCCTTCCTTCATGGACATTTTATACATTGCATCGGATGCTGGAGTCTCAGGCTCAACGGTTACCAGTTCACGTAATGGCTTCATAACACCCTCAACGGTCAACTCGTTCCATTTCAGCCGTGGAACATCTTTCACATCATCCATCGTTACCAAGCCGATGACAACTCCGTATCGTAAGACGGGGTATCCCGCATACTTTTTCGATAGAAAATAATCTTTTACTAGTTCTTCTAGGGAGAGGTGAGCCTCAACGGTAACAACGTCTTTGGACATAATCTCTCCGACAGTAGTATCCGCTAACATTTGACTGATAATGGTTTGACTGAGCCCCGCTTCTGCACCAGATTTTATGAACCATCCGATAAATATGATCCATAGGCCATTGAAAAAACCTCCAAAAAATAGCATAATAAAGCCGCCGAACATCAGCAAATACGAGAGGATGACACCAACTCTTGAAGCGGTCCTTGTTGCCTTGATTAAGCTTTTTGTTTGCCTCCATAGTAGCGATCTGAGTATCCTCCCACCATCAAGTGGGAAAGCGGGGAGAAGATTGAATCCACCTAAGATCAAATTTATCATAGTTCCATATTGAAAGATCGCTTTCAACTCTGTCAGCGGATCTATCATCGTGAAGAAGTACCATATCCATCCTAAGACAGCAGCTATGAGGAAACTAGAGAGGGGGCCAGCAACAGCCATTTTAAACTCTACACTAGGACTCACAGGTTCCTCTGTCATTTCAGCTGCTCCGCCGAGAAAGAAAAGAGTAATCCTATTGATAGGAAGACCTAATCTATTAGCGACAACGGAGTGACAGAGCTCATGGATGACCACGGATATAATCAGTATAATACCTGATAAGAGGCCAATTATCCAATAACTGATTGAGGAAAGACCAGGAAATTGTTGAGGCATATAACCTAGAGACAAGGACCATACAACAAGAAAAAAGATTAAAAGCAGGCTGTAATGGATTCGAATATTAACACCAAGTATCCTACCTACCCGAAAAGACATACCATCCACTCTTTAATAAAAAAATAATAGTAGAATATATGCATGTATGTAACAGAAGAATAAAAGAAGTGTCCTTCGAAATAGTATAAGGGCTGATTATCATCTCTAGTGATCCTTACAGGTATTTTATTCAGTTTAGGGTAGTATATTATTCTTTTAGGAGGAAATCTATTTTTTCTATGAAACGCCAACATATGAAAAGCTGTGCAACCTCAACTACATTCAGATATTCATGTTCTTTAGAAGGATAAAAAACATCTTCCTTTCTATCCATATGTTTTAGGATATGCCTCTCAAGATGCCCCAGAAAAGAGCGATGAATCAATCCATCTAAGGCTAGAACCGTTACTCTTCTCCCATAATATACGTCACGATAATACTCGAGTAAGAATGGTTGAGGGTCTCCCTTTAACAAATGCGGAAGATTAAACGATAGATAACCTTGATCTATAGGATAATTTAAAAGCTGTTGGATAAGCCGTAACCTATACTGTTCCTTTTTCTTTTCAGTTCGCTCTTCCAGCTGCAATACGGGATTGACATATAATTTTGTTGGTTGAATTTCAACAACAATATCGGCGAACAGCTTCTGTGGATCCACATACTGTCGAAATAAAGGTTCACGAGCCATCATCTCTTCTTTAATTGATTCACTATGAGCTCCTCGCCTCGCAATATCTCTCCGAATTTTCCAGACGTATTTAACTCTTCGGGAAGGATCCGTAAAGATTTTAAAATCAACAAGCTCTCTCATTTCATCTGAATAATAAGGGTGCAAACCTTCTACGAGGATTATAGGAGTTGGCTTAAATATAACATCATCATCAAATCTTCCTGTACGGTGATTATAAACGGGTTTTATGATACTTTTACCAGCTTTCAGTTTAGCTAGATGCTCGGCGTAAAGGTCGAGGCGATTAACCTCTGGATCAAGGGGTAGTATTCCAGACTTCGTTCTTTGTTCTCGGTCTTCCAGATGATAATCGTCAGTTGAGAAATGGGATACAAGATCCGTTCCAAGAACGGAGAGAATTCCTTTCGCAAACGTAGTTTTTCCTGCTCCACTATCCCCTGCCACACCTATAATAAATGTTTCAGAGCTAGAAGTCAATCGTTCTCTTAAAGACTTGATCATGAACCATAAATACCTCCAATAATTCAAACTTAATAAAAATGCTTCGTAAGACTTAGCTTCAATCTTTCTATGTATACACTGTTAAAAGATGAAAATTAAGTTTTTGTAGCTAAATCATCTAACTTTCGGCACTATTAGGATTATGCATTATCTAAAATGGTGATCTCTGTTTTTTATCTATAATTCAATATATGATAGCTAGCTAAATATAAAGAAATTAGAAATAAAATAGTAACTAGTATATCGAATGAATTTACCTTAATGTTTTATTAATTAGGATTATCATTTTCAAATATTCAGGATTTGATGTTTTAAGAGGGGACTCTAAGCTAACTTATGAGAGTAGGTAATTATGATGACGTATCTTATTGGAACAGATATTGGAACCTTAGGCACAAAATCGATTTTAGTAACTATTGAAGGTGAGATTACCGCTTCTGCTTTTGAAGAATATGATGTCATAACGTTGAAGCCTAGCTGGGCGGAGCAACAACCAGAGATCTGGTTCGACGCTGTGTGTAAAACGATAAAATCTGTATTAGATGCTTCAAAAGTTGAGTCAAAAGATGTTGAAGGAGTCTGTATTAGCAGCTTATATGGTGGAAGCGGTATATTCTGCGATAAGAATATGAATCCACTTCGTCCATGTTTAATCTGGGCAGATAGAAGAGCAACGAGCGAATGCGAATGGGTTAAGGAGAAGATAGGGGAAGAGGAGATCTTTAAAACTACGGGTAATGTTATCGATCCATATTATGGCTATACAAAGATGCTCTACATTAAGTCAAAGGAACCAAATATCTGGAATGAAACAAAGTATATAGTGACGCCAAACGCCTATTGTATCTATAGGCTTACCGATTCCCTTTCGATAGATCTCTCCAGTGCTGGGAATTATGGGGGAATATTTAATATACATAAGCGTGATTGGTCTGAAGAACTTATGGATGAGCTTGGAATCTCTCGAAGCTTTTTCCCTGAGAATCTGTTAGCATCTAAGGATCTTGTTGGTGAAATAACAGAAAATGGTGCTAACCTTACAGGACTTCAAAAAGGAACACCGGTGATGGCGGGTGGTATAGATGCTCCAGTGAGCGCATTAAGTTCAGGAGCTATATTTGATGGTGATCTCTCCTGTATGCTTGGAACATCAATGTGTAATGGATTTATTAGTGATAAACTCCGTCTCTCACCGAAGTTGGTAAATTTTCCCTATGTTGTTCGTGATAAGGAAATGCTGTACTCTTTCGCCGGCATTGTTACGGCTGGTTATTGTATCCGATGGTTTAGAGATCAGCTTGGAAAGCAAGAATCAGAGATGGCTGATCAACTAGACCTCAGTAGTTACGCTATTCTCGATCTCGAAGCGCAAAACATCTTACCTGGATCTGAAGGATTACTATTTCTTCCTCATCTTATGGTTGGAGAGAGAGCGCCTTACTGGGATGATTATGTCAGAGGGACCTTAGCGGGATTAACCGTGTATCATACAAAGGCTCATATCTTCAGAGCGTTTCTAGAAGGCATTTCCTATGCAGTGAAATATAGTATAGAGGTTGCCTTGGAATCAGGGATGCGCTTAAACCGATCGCTTTTAGTCAATGGAGGAGCAAAATCAGCTCTTTGGCGATCTATTATGGCTGATGTTACGGGTAGACCTATGGGATATATAGCAGGTGCTGCTGGAGCCCCCTTAGGTGACGCTCTATTAGCAGGAGTGGGATGTGGAGCCTTAAAAGATTACACAGCAATCCAAGATTGGGTTAAGATCACGGATAACGTTGAGCCTAACCCTAAGAATAGGGCTGTATACGACAAGTATTACAAGATCTTTAGACGTCTTGACGAGTCTATACGAGAAGTATATAGAGACTTTTAATCTGTTCTGCTATGATGTCTCTCTTTTAAGTAGCATAGACATACCTTGTCCACCGCCAATACACATTGTCACAAGTCCATGTTCCCCATTATTCCGTTTCATTGCATGCAGAAGAGAAACTGTTTGACGTGCTCCAGTACATCCAATAGGATGACCCAATGCTATGCTTCCACCATAGATGTTTGTAGTATCTAAACTAAGGTTTAATTCCCGCATGCAAGCTATAACCTGAGCGGCAAATGCTTCATTTAATTCAATGATATCAATATCCTCACAGGTCATACCAACTTTATCCAATGCTTTTTCTACAGCTGGAACGAGACCTAAACCCATATAAGCTGGATCAACAGCACCCGAAGCGTAAGACGTTATGGTCGCTAATGGTTTGATGCTCATCTCTTCAGCTTTAGCCTTCGACATCAATACGACTGCCGCAGCTGCATCAGCAATACCAGAGGCGTTTCCAGCTGTTACAGTTCCATCCTTTGCAAAGACCGAGGGAAGCTTAGCCATTTTCTCTATACTAGTATCTCTAGGACGTTCATCTATCGAAAATACTATTGGTTCTCCTTTCCGTTGTGGAATCGTTATAGGAACAATCTCGTTATTGAATAGTCTATCTTCCACGGCTTTTCGGGCTCTCTGATTGCTAAGAACTCCTATCTCATCTTGTTCTCCTCTTGAAATATGCATTCGTTTAGCAAGATTCTCTGCTGTGACGCCCATGTGATAACCATAAAAGATCTCCCATAACCCATCATAAACCATAAGATCTAATAAATCGCCTTTAGAATCAATGTTTAGTCTATACCCCCACCGAGCATAGGGTAACAGGTAGGGAGCTCGACTCATATTCTCCATTCCTCCAGCAATAATTACGTCGGCTTCACCGCATCGAATCTCATTGACCCCCAGTGTAATGGCCTTTAATCCAGATGCGCACACTTTGTTTACCGTGAACGCATTAACTTCCTTTGGGAGACCAGCATAAATCGTTGCTTGTCTCGCAGTATTTTGTCCTTGACCACCCTGTAGAACGTTCCCCATGATCACCTCATCGACCTGCAGCTCCTCAAACGTTTCATCCCAATCATAATATTGCTTCTCTAAGGCGATGGTACCTTCACTCTGCAGTACGTTAGGCGTATAGGTTAACAATTTTTTACTAGATTTCGGTTTTACTTTTATCCGCTTTAATGATTCCTTGATAACTAACGATCCAAGCTTCACTGCAGCAATATCTTTTAGTGAACCGCCAAAATTTCCTATAGCAGTTCTAACAGCGCTAACAATAACAACCTCATCTGTGACACCGACTTCATTTTGTGAAATGATTGAACCCTCCAAACTTTTAGAGTAGTATCACTCTTTAAAAGCTTAATGAAATACAGAAATTATAATAATAAATCGATATCTTTAAATTCGTTAAATACCATCAAATAACGGTGTTATAGTATGGCATCGAGGACTTTCTGCGAAGATATGGCAAAAATCTATTTACCACCAATACGCTCGATGATTGCGAAACAGCTTATACAGCAGTATGATCATTCACAACTACAAACAGCGATAAAACTTGGAACAACACAAGCTGCTGTAAGCCAATATCTACGATCCCGACGTGGAACGAAGATAAGGAAAGATATTATAGATAATGCTAAACTGAGAGAATCAATACAGAGAGTAACTGAAAAAATGGCGACGAGTGAAGAAGAAAATAGTTTTAAAGAGCATGTATGTGACTTATGCCAGCTAATTCGAAAAGAAGTAAATCTACTTTAACTTAAGATACTAAGAAGAGTTAAACTAGGAACGATTAACTAATTTAAGTAAATTAACTTAAAACAATTTCAAAAATTATTGAATTAAATACGTGATAGAAGTGAGCCTGGACCCCGATGTTCTTTTAGATTCTCAGACGTTTTAAGCATAACTTGAATTCGCTTTGTCGTTTCTTTATGTAAGTTTCATTCACTTATTGTTTGTATTTGACATACCGTTTCAAAAGAAGTCTTCATTTTGCCAACAAGTTGTTCATAAATTAAATTTGAATATATCCTCCACAAACATAATATTTACTTCATTACTATCAAGTATAGTTGTTAGGAATATGTAATTTTACTATAAGAATTAGTGTTTATTTAATGACAAGCGAGCTTTCTTTACTGTAGAATAATTGGAATATACCGAGAAAAAATCTTGAGCAAATTTATTCGCGTATTTTTCATTTCCTTTCTTTCCATAGCGTTCTGACTGTAGGTAATGGTAATATTCGTGAAGAACAATAAATGGATTCAACAAGACTTCTCTACTTGAACCATAGATCGTTTTATCTCGTTGATGATATACAGCCCACACTTTCCTATGTCCTTTAACAGTACCAACTCTAATTTTAGGAGATTTAATAGCATACCCTCTACTTAACTCGTCTAAGGCGTCTCCAACATCGCCTCTTAGAATCAGTTCAACAACTCTCGCCTTCACAGAGTCAGCTAACATCCTTTTACTAGTCAAGTTTATCGATATCCATTTACTTTAGATTTTTTTCTGTAACTGATGGATCCATGATTTAGAGAAGATAGGAGTCTTCTCCTATAAGAACTTTAAACTCGTAAAATTTAACTCGACTAGCTTTCAAGTATTTGTAGAGCGGGTTTGAGCTCTACCTCTAGTTTTGGGTTTCTCTATGGCTAAATCGACTGTCTTCATTATAAGATTCGTTAAACACTACCAGTATTCGGACTCCACTCATCAGTTTTCTCTTCCTTAACTGCAGGTTCTTAATCTGGTTGATTAGATTTGCTGAGTTTGCAGAGATAATGATCTATCAAAGAAGTGTGAGATAGCCTGTTAGCAAGTAGCTTGTTTTTTTATGTTAAGAATCTTTTCACTTCATCTTCTGCGTTATCTGCTCTAATAAAGATAGGAACATTCTCCATACCTGTTGCAATATAACTTGATAAAAGCCATTCTCCTGGAGCAAATTCCAGTGTTTTCTCAAGTATTCCTTGGTCAATAGTGAATGTGTTACTTACGAGGCTTCTATCATAGGGTCTTGGTAGAGGTCCAACAAAGTATGAGTGCAGTTGTTGTAACGCGTTTGTATTGAGGTATGCAATGCGCTGGGTTGCTATACATCCTCCGATTCCATATTTTCTTCCTTGTCTTAGTAACGTTTCAACTCGATAGGTACATTCCTTTTCTATACCTCTCGCCTTATCGTAGGCAGGGATGAAATCTTGAGCTTCATCAAAAACGAAAAGGATAGAAGGTTCCACTTTGAATTCTTTCTTTCTGCTTGATAGAACCATATTAGATAAGTCTACTGCAAGAGACTTGATTAGATTAGGATCTACGATTGATAAACATATGAATCTTGACTCATCCTCCATCAACTTTGCAATAGTCTTGGTCGTATATCCTTCATCTATGTTTTCAGTTTCAAAAGTATCGAGTTTATCTTTTAAGGAATCTCTAGTTGTGGCCCATGCATAGAGGCTTGATTTGACCCATATCTTATAGCGTTCAACTGTTGCTGTAGCAGTAGTGCTTAAATAATCTATGAATTTCTCATTAATATTGTTTTCACGGTTAAGCTTTTGCTCGTGTAAATAATTGAATATAGATCTCTCAATAGCATCTATCGCCTCTAGACTTGTAGCTCTCTCAATATTTTCTTTTTTTAATAAGTTTAGTTGACTAAAAATATCTTCATATGTTACAAGTCCTGAAGTGGTTTTCATGTAGGTTCCTACCTTTCCCTGATTAAGTATCTCTGAAAAATTTTTTTTAGCTCGTAAATCTTTTTCGAAATCTCTTGGTTTAACAACTATCTTATAGAATTGTTCAACGCTATTGACAGGTGTTTCCAAGATAATTTTAGAGGGAATATTGGGATCAGAAAATATATCTTGGAGGAGAAATGGATATTCCATCGAAATATCGAAGATAACGACTTTAGTATCTTCTGTGTGGTATAGTAACCTTCGTAGGATGTTCGATAAAAGATTAGATTTTCCAGCACCTGTGAATGCGAAGATACCAAAATGGTAACGAATCAGCCGTTCAAAGTCCACATATATTGGTATTTGCTCCTCCTCGCTTTCAAACATCTTTATAACTCCTAACCGTGGATCCTCTCTAGCTATAGGACTTGTTTCCATTTTCTTCCAAGACCTATTCAGACGCTCGAGGATCACCTTGTTGTACATTTGATGAACCGTTTCCTTGTTAAGGATGTAAACTTGTTCTCCGATTACGGGATAGGTAAAACCTTTCACATAGTCATCTTCACTACTATCATTTATGATTAAATCATAGTTAAGAGGAATAGCAGTTAATTGAATCATCATAGTTGTCTTATCATCGGTATCCCAATCCTCAACTGATTGCTGGATAATTTCAAATTGATAGGGGTAGTATGCATGATCGGATAGTCCCTTTAATCCATAATGTTCGGGACCTATTCTAGAGATTTCTAGTAAAGTAAAACGATTACCTTTATGACGAGAATCCTTGAAGTTGCGTACAGCTAAAAGCATTCCCTCCTCTAAGAAGCCCATCAAATCTTTATGATACTCAACCTTAACTCGACATTCATATTTAGCTGAGATGCCTGTTGCTTCAGATGGTATCTCGTTTCTCCTAATTGCTAGAACCGAACCTAATCGCGCTATAAATCTATTATTAAACGTTGTAAAATACTCGGTCAAACCAACTTTCTTCATATTTTTCACTCAACCAGACTCATAGGTATCCATTTATGCTATGATCCTCCTCTAGTATATTCAATTTCTGCTCGTCGTTCACGAAACGTATTCATATAAAAGGAAGAATGCCTAAGCTTACGATTATTCATGAGTAAATGACTGACTGTGTCTATTAACCCTTTAATTTTAAACCTCTGAGCTTTCGAGATCTTATCAGCTATAAATAACGGTTTATTATGCCCAAAAAGATCAGGGATGCTTCGAGCGCTCATTGACTTCAAAGTAATCATTACTAGATTCTGTACTGTATTAACAGCTGAATTATCACGGTAGAAGATAGGTTGTATAGGTTCGACGGCTCCTCCATACTCATGTTTAAAGTGATATAAATTACTTAAATCATAGTCTGGATATACTAAACGATCTATGAACAGAACGTTGCTTCGAAGCTGAGGATCTCGATCAGACTTATCCAATTGCACATATGTTTTAAGAAAGAGTCGCTCAGCGATGACATGATTTTTTACGGCACCACTGACGTAGCCTTTTCTCTGTTTCTCAAATTCTGGAACGATTGTAGTAAAAGCAGCATCATATTCTATAAGACTCCAAGGAACAGGAATTTTATCGTGGTTAAATAAACTTACCGCTTGTAACAACATCCTATCCGTGCTTGGAAAATTAAGTTGCTCCGTATCAATCTTCCAAATACCTTCATTACTACATATCGGTATCACATGACTCTTGAAATCTCTTGCTGTTGTATCCTTCGTTATACCTACTAGGAGCACTGTTCTATTCCAACACTCTTCAATAAGCATATAGAGACAGTAGAGACATAAGAATGCAAGATCCTGTGTAGTTAGCCATTGACTACTGATACCTTTTTTTATCTGCATAGGATTCCCAGAGTCTGTTTTGAAGATTTGCTCACCAATCGTTACAACTAACTTCTTTAAACGATTCCAAGCTTCCAGATATCGTGGATTAATTGAATAGTGTCCGCCACTCTCAGTGAGGTAGTCTTCCTCAACAGCTTTCTCTAAATACTTCTTCACTCTTTCTCTACGATCGTCATCTTCAATATTTAATTGTATACAAATATCTCTGGGATTCATAGAATCACCTGTATTCTGAAGTAGATATATAACTGCATATCGAAGATAGTCGCCCCGAGCAGGTGGAATCTGAAGAAGAGGATTATAAAGGTAACATCTACCGTACCCCATTTCATTAATGTCTATTGGCACACCATCTATCTCAAATCCATGAAGGGCTCCATCCGTCTTCCAGTTTGCTCGCTTTGAGGTATCATACATTAAACTTGTCCAAGTTCCTGAAAGACTTCTATCCAGAAGGATGATCCCTACGTCCTCCTCTTTAACCGTTTTATAAGCTAAATAAAGTTCTGAGAAGGTCATGATCCACCCTGCAATACTTGAGTTATCCACTACAGCTTGATCTGTTAACGGCATTGTAATAGTAGTCTGACCCGGCTCCGTGAAAGCTGTAACAGTCTGATCCATTTTTTGGATTCTATCCACATAGATGGGCACACAACTGGACACGCCACTTCCACGCTCTACGAAACCGGTATGATACAAAACTTTTGGTGGATGATCCGATCTAAACTCTACTGTTCCACTTGATGCATAAGCTCCTCCCCAGAAAACTGCTAAACCAGCCATCAACCTCTGATCCTGAGATCCATCGATAGCAACAAATCTAACCTTTGAGGATCCAAACATTTCTCTAGCCGTCTTGTAGGCATAAGCAAAATCAAATTGTGTTTTGAATAGCTGAGATAGAAACATATCATATAAACTCTGAGCTGCTTTAAATTCTCTCCCTGCCTCTTCTATCTGATCCTCAGCTCCACGTTTAAGGATGTTTCCCATTCTTTTTACATGAACACTTAATGGCGATGACATAAAATCCAATCCATCATAATACTACTCAATTGATTCTGAAATACCATTCACTTTGTAATTTAAAACGATAACTAAATGAAAATAAGAGTGTTAACAATCTAGCTAAAAAAACTATAGTTAAAGCATTACTAGAGTATTAAATTATATACCCCTATGTAATAATACCATTACAATTCGGTAACAATATTCTAAAAACGTAGCATTCCTATAATCAGCTAGATTCACTAGATTTCCTCTGTTCCGATGAGAGTACATCATGAAGCAGGAGCGTAGCGTCACGTTCAGGTCCTATAGAAACAAGATAAATTGGAACCTCTATCTCATTAGTTATCGCATTTATATACGTGTTAGCGTTTGAGGGTAACTGTTGTTCTCCTTTCGCTATAGCAGTCCAAGTAAGATTATCTAGGCGCTCCAACCCATGAAATGTTCTATATACCGGTTTTGCTTCTTCTAAATCCTTAAGACTAGAGGGAAAGTCGCGTGTCTGCGTTCCATGTAGATCGTATGCAATACATAGTTTTATAGTCTCCATTCCTGAGAGAACGTCTAATTTTGTTAGTGCTATACCATCGATGCCATTGATCATAGCAGCATATCGCAAGACAACCGTATCCAACCACCCACATCTACGTGGTCGACCAGTTGTTGTACCATATTCTCCACCTTGTTTTCTTAGAATTTTACCCTGAAAGTATATATCTTCTCTGTTTGCTTGATTGAAATCTGATTCGGTTAATTCTTCATCTTTATTTTCTTGCTTAGTCAGTGTTTCATTTCCAAGCTCGGTTGGAAATGGGCCCCTGCCGACTCTGGTAGCATATGCTTTTGCAATCCCGATTACATGATCAATCTTTTGAGGGGGAATTCCTGTCCCTGTACAGGCACCACCAATAGTTGCGTTAGAGGAACTGACGTAGGGATAAGTACCATGATCGATGTCAAGTAGTGTTCCTTGAGCTCCTTCAAGCAGCACAGTCTTCCCTTCTGTTAAGGCTCTATGTAAAATGAAGGAAGTATTGGCAACGTAAGGTTTCAATCGTTTCCCATATGAGATGTAGGTAGTTATCATATCCTCTTTGGACTGCATAATATCTTGTCCAAAAATATTCAATAGGATTTTCTTTGAGTTAAAGATATTGTTGATTTTAGTTCTTAAAAGGTCTTCATGTATCATATCCGAGACTCTTAGGGCTTCGCTTCTACCCACCTTATCTCCATAGGCAGGACCTATACCTCGCTGAGTTGTACCAATAGACTTGTCCTTCCGCTGTACCTCCTTGGCACCATCTAGTAATCGATGATATGGCATAATAATATGAGCGCGATCACTTATCAAGAGGTTATCTACTGAATAACCTCTATCCTTTAAAGCATCTATTTCTTCGAATAAGGAAACGGGATTGATGACAACACCATTTCCTATTACTTTCACTTTTTCGGGATATAAGATACCTGAAGGAATAAGATGCGATTTGAATACTTCTCCACCAACTTTGACGGTGTGACCAGCGTTATCTCCACCAGCATACCGCACGATATAATCGAAATATTTCGCATAATAATCGACAATCTTACCTTTCCCTTCATCACCCCATTGCATCCCAACAATCGCCAGACACTGTATCGAAGCCATGCTACTCATCTCTATGTTATAGTATCCCATGCGTAATGGGTTATTCTTACTTAAAAGTACATTATTCCTGAGATAGTTATTCATTGATCTCAAGCGAGTAGGATAGTCTTTTATCATGTGAATGACTTTCTCTTTATAGGTGCCTTATTGAGTACAAAAGAAGCTATTTCTAGAATAAGAGAGAACGATGTAGTCAATTTAGCGAGAGAGCTAGTAAGAATCAGAAGTATTAATCCACCTGGACTTGAGAAAGAAGCAGCAGACTTTACTGAGGAAAAATTGATTGAACTTGGATTAACTGTCGATAAATATGAGGTTTACCCAGGTCGTCCCAATGTGGTTGGTCGACTTAAGGGAACATCAGGTACACCAATTCTAATGATGAATTGTCATCTTGATGTCGTACCACCTGGAAACAAAGACTTTTGGAGTTTTAAACCATTTGGTGGAGAGGTGAAGAATAGGAGACTCTATGGCAGGGGAGCTTCTGATATGAAGGGTGCTATCGCATCTGTAGTTACTGCAGTGAAGTCGCTCATTGAAAGTGAAATAGAGCTTGAGGGGGATCTAATAGTAGCTCTTGTTGTTGATGAAGAGATCTCAGGGTTAGGCACACAAAGTCTAATAGATAATGGGTATAGAGCAGATATGGCGGTGGTCGCAGAGCCCACAATGCTTCAGGTCTGCATAGCACACAAGGGAGTTGCGCATATTGAGGTTATCACAAAGGGTGAATCAGCCCATGCAAGTACGCCCTATAAAGGGTCAAATGCAATTTATAAAATGATGAAGGTTATCTCGTCATTTGAAAAGTTCTCATCAGAACTTGAGCAGCGGATACATCCACTCGTTGGATCATGTACTCTCAATGTATGCACAATAGAAGGTGGAACAAAAGTAAATATAATTCCCGACTTCTGCAGAATAGAAATCGATAGAAGAACCATACCAGGAGAACCTCTTAAGAATGTTGAACAAGAGATAAATGAGTTAGTAACACGTTTACGATCCGAAGATCCCTCACTGAATATTGAGTATACTCTTACACATATGTTAGAACCCGCGGAGATAAAAGCGAATGAATCCCTCGTAAAGATCGCTTTAGAATCTGTAAAGAAGATAACTGGCTCAGATTACGGAATAGGAGGATTCGTTGCGACTACCGATATGCACATACTCGTTAATCAGGCAAGAATCCCTACCATAATACTTGGTCCAGGAAGTATAAACGAAGCCCATAAAATTGATGAGTTTGTAGATACGAAGCAACTTGTAAACGCTGCGAAAATCTATACACACCTAATAGCTCATTCCCTAAGCCACTCTAAAAATCCCTTCCATTAGCTAGCTATTACAAGAAGATCAACCAAGTATTAAAGATATTTTCATCTTTTTTGGATAGACAGCTGGAACAGTATTTCGAGTATCTTAATATATTCTAAATCAGAGGAACTCATTGTTCTTAGTTCAAGAACCATGCCTATAACATGGTATTATAGTTTGGAGTAGGTAACTTAGGCAAGTTTTGATAGAATTGCTTCTCTTTGAAAGAGTCTAACGCCAATCTGGATAATGATAATGTCAATTCCGATGAACAGTCCTATTAGTGAGATAACTACTATAGGCCCAAATAAGATGATACCAGATATTTGGCCAAATACGAGCATTAAGATTGGGATCACCAGTAATGCGCTGATTTGTTGTGCCTCACGGAATCCTTTGACTCGGACTGATATCATAACTGTTAAACCGATTCCTGCAATCGCTAGTGCTGGAGCAAGCCCGAGGATCATCAATAGCCAAACAAGATTTGGTAGAAGGTAAGTTCCCTGAAATACGTTTGTTGAGATGAGATTGACCATTGTTGAATAGATAAGAAAGGATATGATTGTAACGATCATCGATGGAATAAAGGAGACAAGTATTTTTCCTAAGAATAGCTCGCTATCAGAGAGGGGGGTTGCAAGAAGGGCTTCGATTGTTTTTCGCTCCTTTTCTCCAGCGAAACTGTCTGATGCGATTACACTCGATGCCATGAGGGGGATGATGAGAAAGAAGGGTGCAAAGAAGTATAGTGATGCGAGATATACGAAGATTTGTGGACTCGTCATGCCGCTAACTTCGTCTCTTACATGAGTGGGAAGATTACGCGTAAGCAGAGTAAGGTCTTGGTGTTGCGATTCAATCATAGATGGTTGGTTGGTAATGGTTACTAAAAGCAAGGGTAGAAAGATCGAGAAGATAAGTGGAATAATAAAGATTGGAAGAAGAACCTGCCAATTTCTGCTAACTTCACGCCAATCCTTTTTAAAGATGAGGATAGCTTTACTAATTCTCATTACTGTTCCTCCGTAACTAGTTTTAAGTAAGCTTCTTCAAGAGAGGGATGGAGAAGAGAAACCGAGAGAATCAGACCACCTGCATATACAAGCTTTTTAATAATCTCAGGAGTAGCTTTTGGAGCGTCGTCAACCGTTATCAGTAATCTATCTGCAACTTCATCAACAACTAAACTTCTAACATGCTTATCTGCTTTAAGGATATTCACTACTTTTTGAGTAACTTTTGTTAAAGCAATATGGAGTTTAGGAGGTTCCTTCATATTATCTTGGAGTTCATTAGGTGTTCCAACGAATACTCGCTTACCAAGATTGATAATCATGACTCTACTGCAAAGCTTTTCAGCATCTTCAAGGCGGTGAGTAGAGAGAAGAACCGTATGTCTTTCATGTTTACTCAATGTAGCGATCAGTTCTCGAATATTCTTCGCAGACTCTGGGTCGAGACTAGCCGTTGGCTCATCAAGAAAGATGATAGGCGGCTTATGTATTAATGTTCGAGCAATTGCAAGCTTCTGTTTCATCCCTTTCGAAAAGGTTGCCACCTTATTATATCGCCGCTCCCACAACTGAAAGAACTCAAGCAGTTCTCGAATCCTCTCTTTCTTTTCTCTTGCATTGGATAAACCATAAGCTTCAGCAAAAAAATCCATGTTCTCATACGCAGTTAACCGCTCATAAAGGCTTGGATTTTCTGTAAGAACTCCTACAATCGCTCTTACTTTCATCGATTCACTGGTGATGTTATATCCACCTATGTTAGCTGAACCTTCTGAGGGTAGTATAAGACCAGCTAGCAACCGTAGAGTTGTTGTTTTGCCAGCGCCATTTGGACCTAAAAGACCAAATATCTCACCCTCCTTGACATCAAAGATTAGATGATCAACTGCTGTGAGCTTCCCAAACCTTCTGGTTAAATCATATACTTCAATTATTGGTGAAGGTGTAATCATTAGTAGTC